>JAUYAT010000001.1 GCA_030693295.1 bacterium | reverse complement strand
AAAATATTTTTAGAAAAATTTAATTCTTCTACAGACTGTCCGAAAATCACCTCTCTGTCATTCCCAACTTGATTGGGAATCCAGGAGTTAGCGGTATGAACAAGAAAATAGATAAAAGCATCATAGCGCTTTTTAACTTTTTATTTATTTTCGCGTTTTTGCGGTTCACTCCTGGATTCCCGCTTTCGCTCGCCTCGCTGAAGCTCCGGCGAAGCGGGCGGGAATGACAAGAGAAAGGATAAATTTAATTATTCAACAGTCCAAAATATATGAAATTCAAATTTAAAAAATACATCTATTTGGTTAATGACGTGACCAACTTACTTTTAAAAAAAGAGCGGGTTCAAGCCGAGGAAAACGCCAAAAAGTTGCGCGTTGCCTTGATTATTGTTAGTATTATTTTATTATTGTCAATCATATTAAATATTTATTTGTTTTTTTTGCTATGAAAAATAAACTTGAAAATTTAGCTAAAAAAATATCCAAAGAAAATAATTTTAAAATAGCTAAAAAAATTTATCAGGCATACTATTATTCCAAGGAAAGCTTAAGGAATATTATTTATTCAGGGATTTACAAAGAAAAGCCGGCTGTGTTGAAAATTTATAGCGACCATAGAAACACATATGAGCCTATATCTTTGAAAAATTTTAATAAAATCAATAAAAGTAAAATTTTAATCGCGCCTAAGCTTTATAAGCATAAAATAATATCTCCGAAAAGCGGGTGGCTTATAATGGAAAAACTGCCTAAAAAAGTAAAACTTTTTAAATCACCATTAAACGAAAAAGAAAGAAAAGAATTTTTAGAATTATATTTGGAATATCGCCGGACTTTTCCCAAAAAACCAACGAGGAAATTAAGCTTAATTGAAAATTTGCAGGCAAATGAATTTCATATTTTTAGAATTAACAGATGGCTGCGATTAGCCAATGATAAAGAAGTTAAAATAAAAAATCCAGCATTAAATCCTGATCAATTTATTCCAAGATTTGAAAAAGCGATAAAAATAATTAATAAAGAATTCAGTAATCGTAAAATGATTTGGTGCCATGGGCATTTTAAGCCAAAGGAAATTTTTAAAATAAATGACAATTTATATTATTTAACAGATTTTGCCCATACAGGAATGTATCCCGAAGGTTATGAATTGGCGTTTATTGTCTGGGCGGATTATTTAATGGTCTCTGACTGGAAATTGAATTATAATAAATGGAGAGAGGGAGTTTTTAGTTGGATGGATAGTATTGAAAAAATCGCAAAAGAATTAAAAATTAAAAAATTTACACCATTAATAAAAGCCAGTTTAATTGAGCGAATTATCGGTACGATATTGGCCGATGTTTGCGCATCAGACAGGCCAAGACAGGAAAAAATAAAAAAGATAAATTTATTATATAATTTATTTGATGATTTAACTAAATAATATATGTCAAAAGTAAGAATGCGCTTCGCGCCGTCACCGACCGGATTTATCCATATCGGCAGTTTGCGCTCCGTGCTTTTTAATTATTTAATCGCCAAGAGTTTGGGTGGCAAAGTGATTTTGCGCATTGAAGACACCGACCAGGCCAGAACCGTGCCGGGCGCGTTTGAAAATTTAATTGAAATTTTAGATTGGCTGGAAATTAAATTTGACGAGGGGCCGCATATCGCTTGTCCCGACCGTGGCGTCGGGAGCGGCGATTTCGGGCCTTATATCCAGAGCCAGCGGGTTGATATTTATAAAAAATACGCCGCTCAATTGCTGAAATCGGGAGGGGCCTATTATTGTTTTTGCGCGCCGGAGCGGCTGCAAAAAATGCGCGAAGACCGGCAGGCAAAAAAACTTCCGCCCCGCTATGACCGCGCTTGCAGAGATTTAAGCGATGATGAAGTTAAAGAAAAAATTGCAAAAGGCGAAAAATACGTTATCAGGCAAAAAATGCCGCTTGAAGGCGAAGTGATTGTTCATGACGAATTAAGAGGCGGCATCAAATTTAAAGCAGGCGAATTGGAAGACCATGTTTTGATAAAATCGGACGGCATGCCGACCTATCAATTTGCCGTGGTGGTTGACGACCATTTAATGCAAATCAGCCATGTTGTGCGCGGCGACGAGTGGATTCCTTCATTTCCAAAAAATATCCTGCTTTACCGCGCTTTCGGCTGGGAGCCGCCGAAATTCATTCACACGCCCTTAACGTTAAGCAAAGACGGCGGCAAGCTAAGCAAGCGCCATGGAGATGTGGCGATTGAAGATTACCGCAAAAACGGCTATTTGAAAGAGGCGCTTATTAATTTTTGCGCTCTTTTGGGCTGGTCCCCCTACGCTAAAGCTTCGGAGGACAAAGCACCCCAAAGTGAAATATTAAGCATGGAAGAAATGATAAAAAAATTTAATATAGAAGACATGAGGACGAGCCCGGCCGTGTTTGACATTGAAAAGCTGGATTATTTTAATGGCTATTATATCAGGCAGAAGCCCTTGGACGAGCTGGTTCTATTGTGCAAGCCGCATTTGGAAAAGCATTTAAAAAGAATAGCGTATGAAGGGCGCGCCTTTGTTAAAATAGCTTCTGACAGCCGCCGGATGGCGGAATATGCCAAAAAAGTTATAGCTCTGGAGCAGGAGCGGCTTAAAAAATTGTCGGAAATAGGGGAGTTGACCGAATTCTTTTTTGTTGAGAATTTGGAATATCCGGCCGAGTTGTTAATTTGGAAAAATTTGCCGAAAGAAAAAATAAAAAATAATCTGGAGCAAGTTTGCGAACAGCTTGAAAAAATCCCTGAAGAGAATTGGACCAATGACAGCATTGAAGAAGCGTTAATGAGCCACATCCAGTTGAAAGGCGGCAAAGTAGGGGAATATTTATGGCCCCTGCGCGCGGCTTTAACCGGCAGGCAGGCCAGCCCCGGGCCGTTTGACGTGGCCGAGGTTTTAGGTAAAGAAGAGAGTTTAAAAAGAGTTAAAGAAGCGATTGGGAAATTATAATTTAGCCCCCTCCTGCGCGCTGGCTCCATAGTGGCCGTAGCCCTATGGAGCCGAAATGCAAGCCGTTAATAACTTACATACGGGCTCCACAGCCTCACCCTGCGGGGTTCGGACTATGGAGCCAGCGAAGAGGAGTTGACGGCCGTGAATAAGTTTTTTAACTCCACACTTACGATGAAACCAATATATTAGTAGAAAGAAAAACAGGCGTTAGCGGAAGTTGGGTTTCACTTGGAGGATTCGGAATACTCGACAAAAAAGGAAACTGGTATTGGAATAATACAGGACTTGTTTCAAAAACAACCTATTGTTATCGTCTAAAAGCTGTTAATGCCGTTGGAAGTTCATCTTACTCAAACGAAGCGTGCGGAACGACACTGTAATAATATAAGCGTATGATAAAGAAATTTTTACTTCATATAATTTTTGTTGTTGTTGCGTTTGTCGCTGTCTGGATAATCGCGAGTCAGAAAGTTGAAGTATTCAATAAAGAAGATCTGCGCACTCTCTCGTGTGGATGGCCGCTTAAGTTCATGACAAATGATCAAAGCCATCGCGATCCACCATTTCCATGGGAGATTTCCTGTTCTACTGGTGAATGGAGCTATTCGACGATAAGATTTTTCCGCTGGCCACAGTTTATTATTGATGTACTGGTATTCTATGCGCTCATTGTCTTTCTCTGGAATGCATATGTTACCCTAAATAATAAGATGCAACGGCAGTAATTTGTCCTTAGAAAACACAAAAAGCCGCTGAGCGGCTTTTTGTGTTGAACAAATCGTCACCTTTTCTATTTTTGCAAAATATGCTATAATATAAATATGAAGAAAGTAATTAAATTAATTATTGCGGTTTTTGTTTTGGGCTTTATTGTGAATGCCCCTGTTTTTGTGTTCGGCAGCGAAGGAGAAATTGATGACGCGTCCGTGAACGCTGAAGTTAAAGAAATAAACGCGGAAATCAAGGACAGGCGGGACCAAATGGAAGACATAGAAGATAAGCAAGAGGCGTATAAACAGGCGATAAAGCAGAAGCAGGCCGAGAAAGCCAGTTTGAATAATCAGATGGCGATTTTGGAAAATCGCGTAGCTAAAGCCGAATTGGACATAGAAAGCGCGGCCATTGACATTGACAGAACTAATCTGGAAATAAAAAAGGTTGGTTTGGAAATAAAAGATAAAGACAAAAAAATTATTCAAGAGAAAGAGCATATTGAAGCCATATTGCGCTTAATGTATAAAGAAGACGGCAAGACCGCTTTGGAAATAATATTGCTTAACGATTCTTTGACGGATTTTATCAATCAGGTTAAATATCTTGAGGATATTAATAAAGAAATCGGCGATAGCGTAAATAAGCTGAAGCAATATAAAGAAGAGCTGGAGCAAGAGGAAGCGGTTTTAGCCGGCAAAAAGCAGGACCTGGAAAAATTAAAAAAGGATTTGGACGATAAAAGGCAAGTATTGGTCAGCGAACAAGAGAATAAATCTTTCGTCTTGGATCAAACCCGCTCTTCCGAAAAAGAATACCAAAGATTGTTAACGCTTGCCAAGCAGGAGCAGGAGCAGGCGGCCGCGGAAATTGTCAGTTTGGAAAAGACGGTTAGGGAAAAGATAGCGAAAATGCAGGATAAAAAACTGGAGTTTAACGACGCGGGATTAATCTGGCCCGTGCCTAAAAATATAATTACTTCTTATTTTCATGATCCTGATTATCCTTTCCGCTATATTTTTGAGCACCCCGCCATTGACATAAGGGCGGGGCAGGGGACTACTCTTAGAGCCGCGGCTTCCGGTTATGTGGCGCGCGCCAAAGACGCCGGCAAGGGCTACAGCTATATCATGGTTATACACGGCGACGGACTGGCGACCGTTTACGGCCATGTTTCGGCGATTTACGTGAAAGAAGACGAGTATGTGGTTCAGGGACAGGCAATCGGAAAAAGCGGGGGACTGCCCGGCACTTCCGGCGCGGGACGGCTTACAACAGGCTCGCATTTGCATTTTGAAGTCCGTTTAAACGGCATTCCGGTAAATCCGCTGGAGTATTTGCCATAAATATGACACATGAACAAATGGCGCAGGCCGTCTGCGATCGCGCTTTGGCGGCGCTGAATATAAAAAATTTGCGGTTTAGGCCGATGAAAAGAAAAAACAACCACGTCAATACAAGACGTGGTTATGTTATCGGCCGGACAAATTTAAAGACAGGGCTGATTACCATTGATATTTTTACGCCAAAATTTCGCAAGCCGAAGAAAATATCAAGCATTTTGCGCGTTTTGGCGCATGAAGCGGCCCATCATCAAAAGCCGCCATACAGGCAAAGGCATAAGGGCCGGATAATTGCCAGACAGCATTACCCGATTTTTTACAGGCAGGTTAATAGAAATATTTTGAAGCTTAAGAAGGATAAAATATTAAGCGAGT
>JAUYAT010000062.1 GCA_030693295.1 bacterium | reverse complement strand
TATAAAAATTCGCTATTTTAGCGGGTTTTTTATTTGTATTATTTTAAAACGCAAATTTTCAAAAAATTGCTTGTCATCTTTGATGTAGGCTCTATAAAAAATATTAGATATAAAGTCAGCTAATTCAAGTAAAACATCTGTCGATGAGGGCTGCATTTTAAATTGAAAATTTGCTTGCTTATATTGCGCTTGAAAAAAATCTTTAATTTTTTGTTCAAAATTTTTCTTGCCCAAAATTCCGCCTTTATGTTTTCGGCTATCAATAATGATTTTGACATTTCTATATTCTTCAAGATTTAATTCTTGAAATAACTTTATTGCTAAATCAAAATATATTTTATCAAAATTCAATTTTCCTTTATAAAAATAAACGCTATTTTTTTTAAAAGAAATTTCCTGCAAAATTTGAAATGAACTTAACAATGTTAAATCAGGCCTGCCAATCATTTTTAACGCTTTTATTCTTAACTTATCAAAAATTTTATTATTAGCATGAATCCTTATATTTTTAGATAAAAACGGCTGGCGATAATTTTTCCATCTTTTAAAAAGGCTTCTTTCGTCCAAAACCATAAATCCATTAATGCTAACAAATTGCTTTTTGCTTCTGTCCTTTAAATTATATGATTCATCAAGGTAAATGTACATAATTTTTTAATAAAGCTACTTTGTCATCCCAGCCCACGAGCTGGGATCTATAGTTAAACGCGCTAATATTCAATATTCAACATTCATTCAATATTAAACGCTCAATATTCAATTTATTGATTATTAATTTATTGGGTGTTGAATGGATATTGAGTATTGAGTATTGAATATTAAAACCTGCTTCCTCCCTTAAACCTAACCCCTCCCTTAATCTTTGTTTTAACATTCTCCCCTCCGCTCCTCGTTGCCGGAACAGAAATGCACTCCTCCGCCCCTATCGTCATAAATGTATTAACACTGCTCTGATTATTCCACTCCGTAGTAATCCAGCCGGCGGTGCGGGCGGTGTTGGAGATGCGAACTTCGTCTATGAGGCCGTTGAAATACTTATTAGTTGCAAACTCACTTCTACCTATCCAAAAACGAGCATTTTGTGCGCTTGTTCCGCTTTGTGTAATATTACCAACAACAACAGTATTTAAATAAATCTTCCCTTGACCTGCTGAATCACGGGTAATTATAATATGATTAAATTTATTAAGTGTTAATGCAATACTGGCACTAATATAAGCATTATTAACATAAATTTTAATTTCGTTTGCAACAGAATTTTTATGTATAAGCATATAGGGCGTCACACCGCTATCACCATAAGTAAAAAGTCCCTCCACGACACCATTTAAAGTAGGATAAACCCAAAACGAAATAGATAAAGGATAATCTGCGCTATAATTCAAATTACTCGCATCTACATAATCATCCACCCCGTCAAAATCCAAAGCCCCGTTCACCTGCCCGTTAACCAAATCAGCCGCGTTCATATTCACGGACGACCCGTTATTGGCATATTTCGTGCTATCGTTAAAATCAGGATAGGTCGTGGTCGCTATGCCGTTATGAGCCAAATGATTAACCATCACAAAATTATCATCCCAAACTCCGGTCGTAGTCGCCGTGTCGCTCGCTCCCGCGTTCCCGTAATACATATAAATGGTTTTGTCCGTTGAGCTGGCGATATCTGTTTTAATCCAGTAGGCGATTTCGCCGGTCGTGGAAGCGTATTTTTCCCGCTCATAGTTAAGCAGAGTGCTGTCGTCGCTGTCCACGAATATAATGTCATAGCCGTTGGCGTTCCCCACCTTGCCCCCGTTGGCTGTTGTTTTAAGGTCGGCAAGCGTGGTGGTGGCTAAAATGGGAAAGCCGGCAGTGGTGGTGGCGATTTTACTGCCTTGCAAAGTAATCTGCCTGCGGCATTGGTAAGAAGTGTTTTGCCAAACCCCCTGCACCATCTGCTGTTGGGTGTCAGAAGTAAAATTCGTTGCCGCAACAGTGATCGTGGGCGCGCCCGGCTTATAATCCTTATAGTAAAAATTAACCGAAGACGACCCTTGCGAAATTGTCACCGCGGTGATCGCGGTCCCGGCCGTGGTTGACGCGAAATAATATGTTCCCGAGGAGTCGCTGGATAAATTTACAGTAACATCGCTCACCGCGTTATGCGGGATTTGAACCGTAAAAGCGGTTGATTCAACGCCGGTTTTTATCACTTTGGGAGCCGTTGTAATATCAAGCTCGCCCCATTCCTCCGCCCCTATCGTCATAAACGTGTTAACACTGCTCTGATTATTCCACTCCGTAGTAATCCAGCCGGCGGTGCGGGCGGTGTTGGAGATTTTAAATTCATCAAGCATCCCTTTATAAAAATTTCCCGTGCCGGAATCATTGCTTCCGATAGTTGAATTTTCAGGACTAAAAGTTCCTGTATCAAGTGTTTTAATTGACGAGCTTGCCGTGCCGTCATAGAAAGAATAAAGAGTATCATTGTTAACGTTCCAACTAAAAGAAATAAAATGCCAAGAAGTTTGCGCCGTAGAAAGACTATCAACAGTCGCGTTTAAGGTGTCGGCCCCCAAAAAATCAACATTATGCGTAAATTGTAACCAAACATTTGAATTATTAGCAATCTGTATAGTATCGCCACCTCCTTGATTATACTCATAAAATACGCCGCCGCTGTTAGCGCCACCCCCTTTATACCAAAAACTAATAGTTCCTGCATTAACATTTAAATAAGTATCGCCATTAGGTAAATCCACATAATCATTCGTCCCGTCAAAATCCAAAGCCCCGTCAACCCACCCGTTCACCAAACTTGAAGAACTTGCATTTACGCTTGAGCCGTTATTGGCATATTTCGTGCTGTCGTTAAAATCAGGATAAGTCGTGGTCGCTATGCCGTTATGAGCCAAATGATTAACCATAACAAAATTACTATCCCAAACTCCGGTCGTGGTCGCCGTGTCGCTCGCCCCCGCGTTGCCGTAATACATATAAATGGTTTTGTCGGTTGAGCTGGCGATGTCTGTCTTAATCCAATAGGCGATTTCGCCTGTCGTTGAGGCGTATTTTTCCCTTTCATAGTTAAGCAAGGTGCTGTCGTCGCTGTCCACGAATATAATGTCATAGCCGTTATCATTGCCCACCTTGCCGCCGTTGGTTGTGGTTTTCAAGTCGGCGAGCGTGGTGGTGGCTAATATGGGAAAAGCCGATGTCGTAGTGGCGATTTTACTGCCCTGTAAAGTAATGGCTCGCTTATATGTCCAAGATGATGAATACCACGGGTCAAGATGGCCGTAACCAATTATGTCATTTCCGCCTTCCCCCTTGTCATCCTGAGTCGCTCCCCCCTTGTCATTCCCGCTTTCCCCCTTGTCATCCTGAGGGCGAAGCCCGAAGGATCTCTGGTTTGCCGCGCTGTCTGTTGTTTTACGAACATCGCTCTTTACCCGGGATTCTTCGCTCCGCTTCGCTCCGCTCAGAATGACAGGGCCATTTTGCAAACCGCCATCGCTTGCATCTCGGCTCCACAGTCCCGATGCGTCGGGAACTATGGAGCCCTCTTTTGAAGAATACCCAAACGCCTCTATAAAAAACTCGCCTCTGCTCAATGTCGGATATTTAATCGTCGCTTTGTAATAATTCGTCTGCCCCGATTCTATTTTATCATTAACCGCGTAGCCGTTCGTAAAACCCTTGATGTCTTTACGCGCATCGCCGGCTCCATAGTCTCCGGCCGCAACCGGAGCTGTGGAGCCATTTTGCGAATCCGTATTTAGGTCATCCTGAGCCGCCCCCTCTTTGTCATTCCCGCTTTCCCCCTTGTCATTCCCGCTTTCCCCCTTGTCATCCTGAGGGCGAAGCCCGAAGGATCTCTGGTCTGCCGCGCTGTCTGTTGTTTTGCGAACATCGCTCTTAACCTGAGATTCTTCGCTATCGCTCAGAATGACAAGAGGAATTTGGCTATTGCTTTCTCCGTCCAATTTTTCAACCCTCTCCACTTCCCTTTTCCCCTCCTCCAGCCAGATAACAACATCCATCTCTTGATTTTTATTGGAAATATTGGTAATGGAAAAATAAACATCAACCGTATTAAATCCGCTATATTCTTTCTTGTCCGATTGAATAATCAAATTCTCGCCAGTGTTGTCATCTGTCCAAGCAAGGGCGATTTTTGCGCCGTTATAGATAAACTCGCTCGGGATATTTGGGTTATCCAAAATTTTTAACGGCTTGTTTATGAGATAATTAACATAGTTAACAGCACCCGCGATGATGAGGGCTATAATGGAGATTGCTATTATTTTTGGTTTTATGTTTTTAAACATATTTGGATAACATTCAATATCCAATACTCAACATCCATTCAATATACAATAATCAAATATTCAATTCATTGATTATTAATTTATTGAGTGTTGAATGAATATTGGCTATTGAATATTGAATATTTACTTAGCGCATCTAAACCCTATCGTTGAACTTGCCGTTGGCCGTTACAATAGTTGAGGCCACATTAGAAGCCGCCGCCGGACCGGCCGGCCGAATTTTTTAACCAAACCAAAAGCGCCAAGCCCGATCAGCCCGGCCAAAGCGATAACGGTTATCAGTTGTTTATGTTTCTTATTCATACCGCGAACTTTAAAAAACTGCGCGCGCATCTATAAAAAATTCGCCATTTCATACGGCAAAATAAAATGAATTTCGGTCCGGCCGATTTTTCTCCTGCCTTGATATCCCATATTCACCACCAGCGCTTTTTTAGGGCTATACCGTTCAATAAAGCCGGCCAGACTCGCGCCGATCTTGCCTGAAGCCGAATTAACTTTGGTTTCCACGGGCAAAAGTTCGGTTCCTTTTTCAACTATAAAATCAACTTCCGCTTTCTGCTTGGTTCGCCAAAACTTTAAATTGAAATTTCGGCTGTATTTCAAATTCAGCAATTCTTTCAATACGGCGTTTTCCATTAACCCGCCTTTATCCGTTCTGCGCGCGAATGGAACGCGAAAATCGTCCAAGCTTGAATTTCTTAAACCATTATCAATAAAATAAATTTTTCCGGCTTTAACGATTTCCTGTCTGGCGTTAGTATAAAACGGCTTTAAATTAAAAGTTATAAATGTCTTCTCAAGATTGGATAAATAGCGGCCAACCGTATAGCGATCCGTATTTGCCAAAACGCTCAACTCTCCGATATTAGCCAACTGTCCAATCTGCGCCGCAAGCAAGCTTACCAATTTAATAAAATTGCTCTCATTTTCAACCCGCAAAAAACCTATTATGTCTTTCTCAACGTAGCTCGTAAATATTTCTTTTAAGTACTCGCCCTTTTCCGCAGGGTCTTCCGCCAATACCGCTTGCGGATAGCCGCCGTAAACGCAATAATCAAAAAACAATTCCGCGCACTTTTTCTTGTCGGCCTCAATCAGCGCTTCTTTTTGATTGATTAGCGCGAAAATATCCGGATTTCTAAATCTTAATATTTCATTAAAAGAAAGCGGCAGTAAATGAAACACTCTTTTTCGTCCGGCAAGGGATTCGTGAATCTTTGACCGAATTTCCAAAGTGGAAGAGCCGGTTAGCGCGAGTTTAACGTTAAGATTTGAATCATAAACGCCTTTAAAAAAGACGCCGGCATTTTCCACTTTTTGCGCCTCATCAACAAAAATATATATTTTGCTTTTTTTGCTTCGCTGTTCAATGAATCTGATAAATTCGGCTTGGTTTGACAGCGCTTCCCTGTCTCGGATTATGTCTAAATTAAAATTATATATGTTTTCGGGGAAAACTTTTTTTTCAGTTATTAAATAATCTCTTAACTGCCCCAATAAAACGGTTTTTCCCACCTGTCTCGGACCGATAATCAGGGTTATTTCTTTATTGGCCAAATGCTTGGCTATCTTAGAAAATATATCTCTATTTATAAAATTTGGCTTATTTTCCATAAAATTGTAAAACTAAATTATTTATACATATATACTTTAGCATAAACTAAAATATATGTAAATATTCATACTCCTTAAAATTGTCAAATTTCAAGGATATGTAATCCTTAAAATTATTAAATTTTAGTCAAATTTTTTAACCATGCCAAAAATGCCAAGCCCGATCAGCCCGGCCAAAACGATAACGGCTACTAGTTGTTTATGTTTCTTATTCATAACTCCTTCTTAATCCAAAAGCCAGCGCCAGGCAGGAATAATTTTAACGGTTTTCCCGCCTATTCTTTTTTCCGTTTCAGTATCTCTGGTAATAATCAAGCCGGTATCCAAGCCCATTTCATCCAAGCAAGACAATAACCCGTCCAGCTCCCTTGTCTCTGTTTTATCGTCCGGCATTTCATAAGAGACCTGGATAACTGATTTTATTTTCCGCCCCTCTCTTAAAATAAAATCAACTTCTTTCCCCGCGTCTGATTTCCAATAGCTTAGCGCCAGCGCCGGATTGCCGGCGATTTTTCGGCGCAGAGCGAGAAAAACCGCGTTCTCAATCCTTCGCCCGAAATTTTCCAATGAATATAAATTCAAAAAGCCCATGTCTCCCAGATATACTTTAGGTATGGATAAATTTTCAGTTGTTTTTGAATAACTGAACCGTCGGAGCGGAAAAATGAAAAAAGAGTCCTCAAGCATGCTAAAATATTCATATAAAGTATTTTTGCCCGCCTTCAATCCCCGGGATTTAAAATCAAGATAATGTTTGTTGACGCTGAACTCGCGGGCGCAGGAGGCGACAGCCATATCAATCAAATTTTTAATCAAAGCGGTATTTTTTATTTTATAACGGTCAACTAAATCCTTGTAAATTGTTAAATCAAGATAATCTTTTAATATTTTAATTTTTTCTTCGCCGTTCGCGCTTAAAACCACTTCCGGATAAGCGCCGAATTCCAAATATTTATCAAAATAATTCAGCAAATAGGCCTTGTTTTCAGTGCTCAATCGGTTTATATCGGCCGCGAAACCGTTAAAAGACAAAAATTCCTTAAAAGACAGGGGCAGAAGCAAAGTGGAAATTGAACGGCCGCGCAAACTGGTGGCGATTTCCCGGCTTAACAGCCGCGAAGATGATCCGGTGATGAATATCCGCGTGTTGAAATTGTCGTGCAAATCCCTTACCGCCGTTTCCCATTTGTCTATTGCTTGCGGTTCGTCAATAAATACGTACATTCTTTTTTTGGCGATTTCCGGAAAAAGCGACCACTGCAAAGCTATTATATCCCTAATCTCTTTATAGCTTAAATCGTCCAATATCGGGCTTTCAAAATTCAAATAAATCATCTGTTTTCTTGGAATTCCCCGCTCTTCCAATTCCAAAATTTTATTGTATAAAAGATAAGTTTTGCCGGTTCTTCTGGCGCCGATTATTGTTTGAATTTTTGCCGTATCCGGCAAAATTATATCTCTTTTTTTGATATTAAAAAATTTTTTTTCTTGAAAATCAAGCAAATATGTTTTTATTTTTTCTTTATTCATAGGTATATAATCTTAAAATGTTTCTTTATTAACAAATACATATACTTATAATTTACACTAATTACCCTATATTGTCAATAATAATTTACAATATCTATATCTTTTTACCAAATTTAGCCGTTTTTTCTTCCGGCGAGTCAAACTAATCCGCTTAAAAATTTGTCAGCGCTCATTACCCTGATTCCATCCTTGAAAAAATCAACATCATTCTCTTTAATAACTTGATATCTGAAAGGAATCTTTATTCTGTCTTTGAAATACTTAAGGCTTTTGGAGATATTTTCATCTTTTAATTTCACTTCTACGGCAAACCGCGGCTTCTTGTTGATTGACACCAAAAAGTCAACTTCTCTCTGCTCGCGGTCGCGGATGAAATTCAATTCGGCCTTCCAGCCGAGATGATCGCGCAAATAATGGGTAAATTTTAAAAGATGGGAGGCAACCATGTTTTCCAATCTCTCGGCTTCGCCTTCAATTTGCGACCAGTCCCAAAGATACATTTTCGGCTCCTTGCGCAGGGATTTTATGGAATTGGCGGCAAAAGGATAAATCCGGAAGTGGTAATAAAACCTTTCCAATATATCCATCCATAAAGCCGCTGTCCTGAAATTCACTTGCAAGTCCTCTTTCAAGCCGTTTATGGACAAAAGCGAACCGACTTTTTCCGGCAGAATATCGGCTAAAATTTCCAAAGCCGACAAGTCGCGCACATTCTCAACATCTCTGATATCTTCCTTGACAATCCTTTCCACGCGGTTTAAATGGAAGCGGCGGAGAAAGCGCGCGTTTTTTTTAAACAAGGGCTCGGGAAATCCGCCGAACCCGAATAAATCGGAAAAAATTTTCCGGGTGTTTTCGTTCGCCGGAAGAAACGAAAGCTCTTTTAAGCCGATTTTCGGCTCCGTTGTTGTTAATTCCCGCAAGGAAAACGGGTGCAGGCGGTAATAATGGTACCTGCCCAAAAGCGAATCGCCCCCGCGGCGATACATATCCAAACGGGCGCTGCCGGTAACAATGATATGAAAACGGCTTTTATTCTTGTCGTATTCTCCTTTAACAAAATTTTTCCACTGCCGGTATTTGTGTATTTCGTCAAAGATGATAATATCGGCCTCGGCCGGATATTTTTGGCCAAGGATTATTTTTCTGTCGGCGCGGTTATCCCAGTTTAAATAAACCGGATGCTTGTAATTATTATCCCCGATGTATTTTGCCAAAGTTGTTTTTCCCACCTGCCTGGGACCGCCGATAAAAACCATCTTATTCTTTAAGTCTGAAATGATGGAATTATGCAAATAACGAGTTTTTGTCATAAAACGCTAATATTAAATATTTTATTTACTTTAATATTATACCATACTGCAAAATTTTGTCAACAATATTGCAGTTTTATACAAAAAAATAATATAACAATTTGTTTAAAATTTTGGATTTTATTTCTTCGTCATTATGCTATTATTATACCATGCCTTCCCC
Organism: bacterium; assembly: GCA_030693295.1. GTDB lineage: Bacteria > Patescibacteriota > Patescibacteriia > Patescibacteriales > VMTK01 > JAHIME01. The sequence continues at coordinate 3,124 of JAUYAT010000062.1, read as the reverse complement.
AACATCAACCAACAAGATTCAGAGAGAGAGATGGAATTTGAAACTCATAGCTCAAATCTTAAACCCGTAAAAGATTTCCAAAATCTCATCAAACGCAACGGCTTTTATTTTTATATCCGGATATTGTTCCTTGAACCGGCCGTATCTTGCCTCCTTTTTCTTTTCAAAATTAAATTTTATCTCCCAGGCGGATTTGCCGGAAACAAAATCCACTTCTTTGCCGTCCTGGGTGCGCCAGAATTTAATTTTATCAATATCCCCGGCCTCCCGCAAAAGCTCTTTGAAAAAAACATTTTCCGTTAAAGCTCCTTTATCCGAACGAGCGCTTGGCAAACTGAAATCTCCCAGAAAAAAATTGCGCAGACCCGTGTCGTAAAAATAAATTTTAGGCATTTTGACCAATTCCTTTCTGAAGTTCCGAAAAAACGGTTTGACAAAAGCCGCCTGATAAGATTTTTTAACCACATACAAATATTCGTCTATTGTTTTATGCGCCACCCCCAAGGTTCCGGCGAGTTCCTGAGCGTTAACTAACTGTCCGGTTTGGCCGGCTAAAATTTTTAATAGCGCGAAATATTTTTCCTGATTTCTAATGCCGGCATCGGTAATATCTTTTTTTATGTAAGACGATCCGATTTCTTCAAGATTCATTTTCCTTATTTCCTCGTTTTCGGCCAAAACCGCTTTAGGGTAGCCGCCGTATGTAACATATTCCAGCCATAATTTTTTTAATTTTTCTTTATAATAAAGGGTGAGCTTTCTGCCTTTCATAGCGGATAATTCTTCTTCGCCTTTAAAAACAAGAAATTCATTGAAATTCAAGGGGAAAAGCTCAAAAAGAAATTTTCTCCCGACTAAGCTATCACGAAATTTTTTATCAATATAAAAAGAAGAGGAGCCGGAACAAATTATTTTTACGGCTTCTTTTCTCTCATCGTATAATAATTTCAAAAATCGGCTGGGATCGTCCAAATATTGGATTTCATCAACAAAAACATACTGCTTAACTTTTTTTTCGGGAATAAATTCAAAAATGTTAAACGGGTGCCGGTTGAATGATGTTAAATAATCGGGATTTTCCAAATTGAAATAATGGCAAATCGCGCCTTTTGTTTCCATAAAATCTTTAAGCATGACTAAAACCGAGGTCTTGCCTGTTTGCCTGGCGCCGCTTATAATTATAAACTCGACTCTGAAAATGACTTTTTTAATTTTTTCTAAAATATCTCTTGGGTATAACATAAATATTAAATTATTTTATACTTAATAAGTATAATATTATCTGATATTATTATACTTGTCAAGTAAAAATATACACGAACCGGCTTTTTATACCTACTGCAAACTTTTGCCAGCCATTTTGTAGTATGGGATAAAACGCGCTACTGTATTTCCAACCATTATTTCATCGCTTAGCGTTAAATTCACCACGAAAGCTTTTTCCGGATTGTACTTAGTTATAAAACTGCGGAGCGAGCGGGTAATTTCCGGCTGTTTCAGATTTTGTTTTTTCGCTTCCACCGGAATAACGGCTCTGCCCGAGTTAATAATAAAATCCACTTCCGCGCCGTCTTTGGTGCGCCAAAAATGAATAGACGACGAGGTATGCTTTGTTTTTTCTTTGAGGATGTTGAAAACATAATTTTCAAAAATAAACCCGATATTATCATCTAAGCTAATCCGGCCGAAATCTCCGGCCGCGTAATTCCGCATACCAATGTCATAAAAATAATATACCGGCGCTTTTGTTATTTCCTTGCGGGCATTTTTAAAATAGGGCGTAATTTTTTCCAAAATAAATGTCTTTTCCAAATACCAAAGATAATTTTTGACAGTCGGAATTGAAATTCCCAAAGTGGCGGAAAGTTCGGAGATGTTCGCTAAATTTCCTGTTTGGCCGGCTATCAATCTTAACAGGCGGGTAAAATCATCGGTCTTTTGAACTCCTAAAAGATAGGAAATATCTTTTTCAACATAACTTCTATAAATTTCATCTATTATTTTTATCTTTTCCTCTTTTGTTTCCGCTAAAATAACTTTTGGATAGCCGCCGTAATTTAAAAATTCTTCCAACAATAAGCGAGTTTGCGATTTTTCCACCTCAAAAAAATCATTTAATTTATTTTCATATTTATAGTCGGTTCTAAAATTCACGAACTCGTCAAAAGACACTGTGCCCAATTCAAAGATTCGTTTTCTGCCGGCCAGCGATTCATGGATTTTTTCTTTAAGCTCAACACTGCCCGAGCCGGAAACGATAAATTTATAAGGCAAATTCATATCATACAATCCTTTCAAAAAAAGGCCGGCGTTTTCTTTTCTCTGTATCTCGTCCAAAAAAACATAGCCCTTCTTCTTGCCGATTTCCAATTCAATTTTTTTAAGCAGCTTTTCTTGCGAGCCTAAAAATTCCCTGTCTCTTTCTATGTCATAATTCAGGACAAGAGTCGGTTTTCCTTGCTTGTTCAAAACATCAGCCAACAAAAACATCAGGGTTGTTTTTCCGGCTTGTCTTGGTCCGATAATCAAGCTGATTTCTTTTTTGTCCAAATGATCCTTTAGCTCTAAAAAAAGGTTTCTTTTAATCATACTTACATTTTAACCCGATTATTTTATAAGTCAAGTTTATGTTTTATCGGGGAATGTTAAATAATTTACACTAATTACCCTATATTGTCAATAATAATTTACAATATCTATATCTTTTTATCAAATTTCGCTGTTCTATCTTCCATATCATATTTTTTAGAGAAACCGATAACACTGATAAATAAAACTAATATCACTGATTCGTATTAATAAACCGCTTAATCACCAATCTGCCGCCACCGAAATTTACTAGCAAAGCCAGTTTGTAGTCAGATGCTTTAAGGTATGCTATCGTCTGTTTTTCAAAAAGCGAATGCATATTATCGGTCGCTTTAATTTCTATAATTACCTTATCATCAACAACTAAATCCAGTCTTTGTCTTCCAATGCTCTTATCTTTGTATTTAATTGTGATATTTTTTTCTTTTTCATATTGGATATTATCTTTTTCAAATTCATAGATAACTGCATTTTGGTAAACTTTTTCAGGCAATCCAGGACCCAATTTATTATAAACTTCAAAAAATACCCCCCT
>JAUYAT010000059.1 GCA_030693295.1 bacterium | reverse complement strand
AAAAGTTAAAAAGCGCTATGATGCTTTTATCTATTTTCTTGTTCATACCGCTAACTCCTGGATTCCCAATCAAGTTGGGAATGACAGAGAGGTGATTTTCGGACAGTCTGTAGAAGAATTAAATTTTTCTAAAAATATTTTATACGCCTTTTGATGAACTTGATGCGTTTCGTTAATTAAATTATTTATATTCGCCCACTTCCATGCTTTATGCTCCCATGGACATAGATTAATGTCGCCATCATCGCCATAAAATTTCAAAATATACAATGTTTGTTTCTGCCCTTTATACCCTCTGTTAGTATAGCATTTGGGCCATTTGTATTTATAAACATTTTTAAATTTATCTAAAATTTTGAAATTGCTTATACCTATTTCTTCTTTCATTTCCCGCTGAATCGCATCGTCTTCGCTTTCTCCGCTATCAACGCCTCCTTGCGGCAGACCCCAATAATCACTGTCTTTAATCCAATTTACCAGCAACACTTGATTTTTGTTGTTTAAGATAAAACCAACAACATTTTTTCTATAAAACCACTTATTAATAAATTTGTATTTTATAAATTTTGCCGGAAAAACAATAACCGCGTTATAAATTCTTTTCCTTCTCCACGGCTGCATAAACAGCCGCCAAAGCCATTCCAGGCCGATTAAGCGCATTAATTTCGGCGCGCGCTTAATCCTGCCGGTTAAAAAATCAAAAGCGCCTCCCACCCCGATGCCGATTTTAACAGACGGCAATTGCGATAAATTGTGATAAATAAATTTTTCCTGCCAAGGGGCGCCGAGTGTTGCAAACAAAATATCGGGCTGAAAATCTGCCAAATTTCCAATTTCCAATTTCCCCTGGCCGCGCGCCGCGCAGCGGGGCAGGCAATTTCCAATTTCTCTTTCAATATCTTCAACTAAAAATCTTAAATCAGGATATTTTTTTTCTAAAACTTTTTCAATATCCTCTTTCTTGGATAATCCGCCTTTCCAATTCACAACAGCAACTTTCAATTTTTTTTGCTCCGCGATTTTTAAAATATCTCCGATCAAATCAGCTCCGGTGATTCTGCGGATGTTTTTTCCCGCGAGCCAGCCGGCGAATTTCAAACCGATGCCGTCGGGAATCGCCAGATCGGCCTTATTCAAAATATAAAAAAATTCTTCATCATGGTCGGCTTGCAACAAAATTTCCGGATTTGGCGTGACGATTTGATGCTGCTTACCGTCTGTTAAAAATTGGTTCAATTTTTCAAGAATTTGTTGTTTGTTTAAAGTTGATATGTTAACGCCCAAGATATTTATTGTGTTCATAATTTTACAATAAAGCAAAGTTTGGTTTTTTAATTAAAAGTTGTTCCATCGTCCCTTCCTCTTGGATAAGAGGAAGGATAGGATGGAGTTTGATTTATTTTTAACTCCACCCTGCCCCTCCTCTTCAAACAAGAGGAGGGAACGAGTAAAACAGTTTTTTGCATATGCCGAACTTCAGCCAATACCGCAGAATTTTTAAAAACCCATTAGTTATTCAACAGCTATTTCAAAGCTTATAACTAATTATTTCCTTGTATTCGGCTCCCCGCGGCGTCAGCCGCGATTCCATTAATTCAAAAGAGGCAACGGAAAAATTAAGCGGTTCAATCGCGCAATCCCCTGTTTTAAAATCACACCTTTCTTTTACCCGCCCCAAAGTAATATGCGGCTTCCATAGGCGCTCGTCAACAACAATGCCAAGCTGTGTTAATTTTTCCCCAAGCAATTCTTGCAATTTAAAAACCGATTTGCCGTTTGTTTGCTCGCATTCTAAAAATATGATGCGCGGATTCATTAAATTAGGAAAAGCGCTGATTTTGCCCAAACTGAATTTAAGCTCGCCGAATTTGCCCGAGAGCGACTGCATGGCTAATTTTACCCCGTTAGAAAGCCCCACGTTTTCAAAAAGGGTGGTTTTTAAAGCTCCGCCTTTTCTAACGGGGTTTACCTGTTCTTCAAGCATGCCATCGGCATAACCCAAAAAATGCAAAGTTATGTGCAAGCCGTCTCCCATAACCCATTTTATCGGTTTATTCTTATTATTTTTGGCTAATTTATCGGTAAATTCAACAATTTCTTTTTTGATTTTTTCAGGCAAATTTAGGGCTATAAACAGCCGTTTTGCGCTTTGTTCCTGTTGTTTTTGCATACTTAAATTATACTTAAAACTCTTGCATTTTGCAAGGATTTATGCTATATTTCAAACAATATTAAACAAAATTTGCTCATTCAAATAATCAACAAAAAAATAAAAAGGAGAGGATTATGTTAAATGTTAATGCAGTTGATCAAAAGCCGACTGAAATGGAACTCGCCGCCACGGAAATTGCCGTGGAGATCGTGTGCGCGGTAAATATACCGCAAGGGGGGACTTGGGACTTTAACAAAATTAATAGTCTCATTTCGGAGATTAAAAATCCGCAACTAAGGCTAATGGCGTTGCAAGACACTTACTTCTTGCTTGCCTATTTTAACCATTTTCAGGGAGGGGCTAAAAATGTGCTTGCCAAATTGTCCTTTTTGCAGTCAAGGTAATATAAACGGCAAAAAACCATTTAAACAAAAAACATGCGCTAAAAGTAGATCGCTAAACATCTTATTAATCCCAACGCACGGCGGAGTGGGAGCAGTAGTAACCGGAAAGGTTAAAAAGCGCAACTCTCATCCGCAATCCGAAGCTGAAAAAAAGCTGTTTTTGGAAAAAATTTATCCATTGTAAAGCAAAAAGGAGGGAGGATGATTATGTTTAATAAAAAACGAACGGCAATGGAATTAGCCATCTTGGAGTTAGCCGCTATTGAGATGGCAGGTGTGATTATAGAAGCGGTAAGCATAGACGGAACGCCGGATTATAAAAAAATAAGGTCCCTAATTTTGAATATTAAAACTCCGGAATTACGATTGCTGACCTGGAAAGAAGTTTGTTTTTTACTTTCGTATTCGTAAAGGAGGGATTATGAAAAAAAATCCTGATTACGTGGAAATGCAAACCCAGTTCGCCGGTGTTGAACGACTGGCGCAAAGAATTTACAAATCCACCAAAGGAAAAAACATAGGGGTCATAAAAAGAGAAATAAAAAAAATAAAAGACAATCTTGTTGAGAAGGAGGTGATAAATATTTTACAGTGGCTTGGAGTAAAATTTTAAAGTCAAGCCAAACCAAAAATAAAAAGGCACCACGCAAAATGCGAGGTGTCTTTTCTTTTTGCTGAATTTCTGGTATAAATAAAGTATATGGCTTTAACCGAAGCAAAATTTTACAAACAACTTCCCAATAACATTGCGCAGTGCCAATTGTGCAATCATTTTTGCGCGATTAAAGACGGCCAAGTCGGCGTCTGCCGCGCCCGCAAAAATCAAGGCGGCAAACTATACTCTCTTGTTTACGGCTATCCGGTCGCTTTAAATATTGACCCGATTGAAAAAAAGCCGCTATTCCACTTCCAGCCGGGAAGCTATTCTTATTCCTTGGGAACATTGGGCTGCAACTTCGCTTGCGCCAACTGCCAAAACTGGGACACGTGTCAAATCATTTAATCATGACACCGAAACCTTTTCTTTGGACATCCTAGAAAATGACACCAAAGAAGGAATTAATTTGTTAGTTAAATTGATATTTTCTCGACCTTTTTTTTGCTGATAAATTTTGTAAAGATTATC
>JAUYAT010000058.1 GCA_030693295.1 bacterium | reverse complement strand
CAGGAGTGAGCCGTAAAAACACGAATAATTAATAAAAAGTTTAATATTTTTAATACTTTTTATCTATTTTCTTGTTCATGCCGCTATCTCCTGGATTCCCAGTCAAGCTGGGAATGACAAAGAGAGGGAATTATTCAACAGTCTCAAATTGCCTTGACAATGAATAAATTGTTGTTGACAAAATTCAAGCGCTGTGTTAGTCTGTCTTTGGAAGTAAATTGTTACTTTTTTTTATTTATTTTAGCACCTTTAAAATTAAATCTTAAATCCAAAAAAAGGGAGGTGAAAAAGAGGTTGAAAAGGCAAGGGTATTCCCATAGTATTATTAATGGGAATAATTTTCTGTAACCCCCATTCCGCCCTAACCCTAAGGTGAGTGGTGGAAAAAACAAGGAAAACAGAGAGGTAATAAGATGAAAAAGATCGTTGTTTTATTGATGGCTTTGGCATTGTGCCTATTTGTTTCCGCTCAGGCTATGGCCGAGAGTGAAACATGGATCGCCGGAAGTTTGTCCGGCGGTAATGAAATATCGGATGCTGGGATTGCGGAAACCCAGGGCGAGTTAGGCCTTGCCGGTTACACTCTTACTCACACGGGCATAACCGTGGTGGAGATGTCCGGAGGTTTTAATCTCCAGAGCGGAGTTAATCACGGCTTTGTTATCAATGAAGCGAGCATCGGCGGAGAAGATTATGCCTACGAGAATAGGTACTATTCCGAATCCGGCGGCAGTAAAGGCGCGGATGCTTTCATTCTGCTGGCTGGAAAAGGTTCGGCCACTAACGACTTGGGTATTTATAACTATACTCTTACGGGCAACCGAGCCGGGGGCACCTACACGAGCGGCGGAATAAATATGTCTACCGATATGAATACCAATCACGGTTTTGCCGTTTCGGAAGCTAGTGGATATACCTACGAATCGGCGAGCCAGGGACGCAATTGGGCCAATACCCAAAGCGTTTCCGGGGTCAACCTGAGCCTGCATACTGCGGGGAATACCACCGTTAACACGGTTATGAACGCGGGCGGCAATGCCCAAGCATGGTAAAAAGACCAACCTGTAAATGAAAACGCCGGGAGGAGATTTATCTTCTCCCGGCCACTTTAAATTCATGGAGGCAGAGATATGCGAAAGAAAAAAAGTTTTTCAGTTTTAGCCATAGCTATTGTTTTTTGTTTTTCTATCCTAATGCCTAATATGGCTATGGCAGATGTCAATGTTGGAGTATTAACAGAATCCGCTTCCAACGCATTTAGCGTAGGTGGATTGGCTACTATAGAGCAAGGGATAGTAATAGAGGGGAGCAGATCCGGCATAACCTCTATATCAGAAAAAAGTATAATACCGGTAAGCCATCCCGTGACACCCGACGTATCAAGTCCGTCGTTTATTCAGAATTTCGCGCAGCCAAATGGAACATGGAATGTTAACCGTGAATTAGTAACCTTTATGGTAAGCATTCAACGTGAATGGACGCCCGAGCAAGCCAAGGTTTTGCTTAAGAACGATGTTAATTCGGAATCTGCCGCCGTATTTTGTTTTCCGCCATCGCGCAAAGTAAGATTCCTTACTGAAAATGAGTTTAAGGAAGAATTGAAGAAAGAAAACTTAATACATGTCGGGTCAATCTTGACGCATGGCGGGAAAAAAACAACCACAAAAGACGTTTTTGCCCAGGGTATTATAGATTGCGCTAAAATGGGCGGAGAGTTTATGGTTGTTTTGCGTTCAGACGGACAATCCGAAGCTGACGCCTCCGGCTGGCATATTGGTTTTGGCGGTGTTGAGAGCTCGGTATCGGGCGATAATGGCAATAAGGGATCATTAGGTGTTGCTGGAACAGGGTATGGCCAAGCCAGAAACGGCTATGTGGGGAAACCATACTTTGAGGCCATAGCTTTAATAAGGAAGGATTCATTGCCTGCTAAAACCACTGAAACCGGAATTATAAATCCTGCCATTCAGGAGAAAAAAGCGCCGATGGGCATGTACTATGATGAAAATGGTAATATCCAATTTAAAAAAGCCTATGGCGCAGGGGTCTTTTAACGGCCGATAACAGGGTTTTAAAAACACAATTCACCCCTGTCCACAAAAATCCAAGTGGACAGGGTTTTTTCTTGCCAAAATTAGTTTTATTTAATATAATTAAATTGCGAATTATAAATCAAGAATATATGACTTCAAACGAATTACGGCAAAAATACTTGGATTTTTTTTCCGCTAAAGGGCACGCGATTATTCCCAGCGCTTCTTTAATTCCGGAAAACGACCCATCTCTGCTTTTCACAAATTCGGGAATGTCGCCTTTGGCGCCGTATTTGCTCGGCGAAAAGCATCCCGAAGGCGCGCGCCTGGCCAACAGCCAGAAATGTTTCCGCGCTGAAGATATAGACGAGGTGGGGGACAACAGGCATAACACTTTTTTTGAAATGCTCGGCAACTGGTCGTTCGGCGATTATTACAAGCGCGAACAGCTTAACTGGTGGTTTGAATTTCTGATTGATGTTTTAAAAATAGATCCAAAACGGCTTTACCAGACCGTTTATTTAGGAAGCGATTCAATCGCCAAAGACGAAGAATCAATCGGAATTTTAAAAGAGGTATATAAAAAATACGGAATGGACGCGGAGGAAGGCCCGGAAACGCCGAGTGAAGGAAAATACGGACCGGGCATGGAAATTGATTTTAAAAAATACAAAATTTTCGCTTACCGCGACAAAAACTGGTGGCAGAGAGGCGACGTTGTCGGCGAATTGGGCGGCCCTGATTCGGAAACCTTTTACGACACCGGCAAAAAGCATAGCCGAAAACACGGCGAGCATTGCCATCTTAATTGCGATTGCGGCAGGTTTATTGAAATCGGCAACTCGGTATTTATGCAGTATGTAAGGACGGAAACCGGCTGGCCCCGCCGGCTGGAACGGGGCTGGCAGGAATTGAAAAATAAAAACGTTGATTTCGGCGGCGGTTTGGAAAGACTTATTATGGCGGCGCAAGGCAAGAATAATATTTTTGAAACGGATTTGTTCGCCAATTTAATAAATAAAATAGAACGGCTGTCCGGAAAAAAGTACGCGGACAATATGCCGGCCTTTGAAGTAATCGCCGACCATCTTAAAGCCGCGGCATTTATCATGGGCGGCGACAAGGGCCTGCCCGGCCAGGGAATCGCGCCGTCCAATACCGACCAGGGCTATATCGTCCGCCGCCTTATCCGCCGCGCCATCCGCTACGGCAAGCAAATCGGCATTGAAAGCAAGCCGGATGAAACATGGACAAAAGAAATCGCCAAAATCGCGGCGCATGATTACGCGGATACCTATCCGGAATTGCAAAGGAATGTTGATTTTATAATTGAGGAATTAAAAAAAGAAGAAGAGAAATTCGCCAAGACATTGGAAAAAGGATTGAAGGAGTTTACGAATCAAGCATTAAGAATTAAGAATCAAGGGCTAAAAATTATTAGCGGAGTTGACGCGTTTGATTTATACCAAACTTATGGTTTTCCCATAGAAATGACCAAAGAACTGGCGGAAGAGAAAGGTTTAGAAGTTGATGAAGCCGGTTTTAACAAAGAACTTAAAAAGCATCAGGAACTTTCCCGCACGGCTTCGGCCGGGAAATTCAAAGGCGGTTTGGCTGACGCGAGCGAGGAAACAACGAAACTGCACACGGCCGCTCATCTTCTCTTGGCGGCATTGCGCCAAGTTTTAGGCGATCACGTAATTCAAAAAGGAAGCAATATAACTGCCGAGCGCCTGCGCTTTGATTTTTCCCATCCGGAAAAGATGACTGACAAACAAAAACAAGAAGTTGAAAAATTAGTAAACGAGGCGATAGAAAAAAACTTGCCCGTAACCTGCGAAGAAATGCCTTTGGAAGAAGCGAAAAAGCGCGGCGCTATGGGCGTTTTTGAATCAAGATACGGAGAACGGGTTAAAGTCTATTTTATCAAATCCGCCCAAGGCGGACGCGCTTTCAGCGCGGAAATTTGCGGCGGCCCGCATGTGGAAAATACCAACGGCTTGGGGCATTTTAAAATAATTAAAGAAGAAAGTTCGTCAGCGGGAGTAAGAAGGATTAAAGCGGTATTGGTTCCCTCCTCTTAAACAAGAGGAGGGAATAATTTTTTACTCTAATATTAAATAAAATATTAACCAATTATCTTTTTTGCGCAATTTCTCTTGACATAATAATAATTAACGTATATAATTATTTTACACAATATTAAGTCAATATTCTATTAAATTAATTTACCAAAATCTTTGGTAATGTTTTAATTATTGCCAAAGATTTTTATTGGTTGATGGCAAAAAATAATAAAGTTATAAATTCAAAAACCATAAGTTCAAAAGATTTTATTGAAACGAACGGCGAGGTATTGGAGCTAATGCCCGCCGCTACTTTTAAAGTGCGGCTGGAAAATAGCCATGAAATTTTAGCCCATTTGTCAGGCAAAATGAGGATGAATAAAATCAAATTATTGCCAGGCGACCGGGTTAAGGTCCAGATAAGCCCGTATGATTTAACTAAGGGCAGAGTTACTTACAGACTGTAATATTTTTTATGAAAGTTCGCGCATCCGTGAAAAAAATTTGCAAAGATTGTAAAATAGTCCGGCGCAAAGGCCGGGTATGCGTTATATGCGCTAATCCAAAGCATAAACAACGTCAGGGCTAAAGCCCGAACACGCCAATCTGTCATTCCCGCGAAAGCGGGAATCCAGATTCTGTGCGATAAACCTTGGATTCCCGCTTTCGCGGGAATGACAAAAAAATATTATTAACTAATTACAAAACTATGGCGGTAAGAATAGCAGGAGTAACAATTCCGAACGAAAAAAGGGTGGAAATAGCTCTAACCTATATTTTTGGCATTGGGCAAAGCAAGGCCAATGATATTTTAAAAATTACCAAAGTTAATCCGGATACAAGGGTAAAAAATTTATCCGAAGAGGATGTTAACAAATTAAGAGTGGTTATTGAAAAGCAATACAAGGTTGAAGGGGATTTAAAAAGAGAAATAATCGGCAATATAAAACGTTTAAAAGAAATCAACAGCTACCGCGGCTCGCGCCATAGCAAAAATTTGCCGGTAAGGGGACAGCGGACCAAGACCAATAGCAGAACTGTCAGAGGCAACGTGAGGCGAACAGCGACGTCGGGTAAAAAACTGTCGGCGCAAAAAACATAATATAATTCAAATCCTCAAAATTTCCGCGTGAATCAGCGTATAAATCAGCGTCAAATCAGCGTTAAAACGGTTGTCCGCTGATTGTACGCGGATTACTACGCGGATGGGTCGCGGATAATAATGTTGAAATTAATTAATATGACTGAAGAAAAAAATAACCAAAATGAAATAAAAGAAGAACCCGCCGCCGCTTCCGCCAACGCTAACTCGGCCTCCGTAGCCGAAACTACTTCGGCGAAGGGGGCAGCTTTGGCGGGCAAGAAAGCTATGGCGGGCAAAGAAAAAAACGCGGATGAACAACCCGCTGATATTGCTATTAGAGAAAAAGAAGATACGCAGCCGGCCCCTATGGGAGGCTTCCAATCCTCAAGCCCGGCGCTTAATCTTGAAGAGTTGCCGGATGATGTTAAGAAAAAATTGGAGGCGAGGAAAACCGAAAAAACAGGCAAAGCCGTTGGAAAAGGCAAGGGAAAAATCAAGAAAAGAAAAAAAGCCGTTGAAAAAAGGGTAACCTCCGGCAAAGCTTATATAAAAGCGACATACAACAACACCATGGTAACTTTGACTGATTTGAACGGCAATGTCATTTCCTGGGCAAGCGCCGGAATCGCCGGATTCAGGGGGCCTAAAAAATCAACTCCGTACGCCGCTCAAATAATCACCAGAATCGCGGTGGAAAAAGCCAGGCAGTCCGGCCTTGAAGAAGTGAGCGTTTTTGTCAAAGGGGTCGGCACCGGCAGGGAATCAGCGGTAAGGGCGCTTAACGCCAACGGCTTAAATGTGATTTCAATCAAGGACATCACGCCGATTCCCCATAACGGCTGCAGGAAAAAGAAACCGAGACGAGTATAACAATAAATCCGAAATTCTAAATTCTAAATCCTAAACAAACTATGGGACGAAATTTAAATCCAAAATGCAAACAATGCAGGAGAACGGGTGAAAAATTAATGTTAAAAGGCGACCGTTGCAGTTCGCCTAAGTGCGCTATGGTTAAAAAAAATTATCCTCCCGGCGCGCACAGAGTCAAGGGAAAGCCGAGACGGACGGAATACAGCCTGCAGTTGAATGAAAAGCAAAAAGCGAAAAAAATCTATAATTTGCTGGAGAAACAATTCAAATTGACTTTTGACAAAGCCAAAAAGCAAAAAGGCGACGCCGGAGAAAATTTGCTGAAATTGCTGGAAAAAAGATTGGACAACGTTGTTTATCGCTTAGGGTTCGCTTCGTCCAGAAGCCAAGCCAGGCATTTGGTTTCCTACGGCCATTTTACGGTTAACGGCAAGAAGGTCAACATCCCTTCTTACCAAGTCAAAACCGGAGATATCATAAAAATTAAAGAATCAAGCAAAAAAAAGAAAATATTCAGCGTCTTAAGCGAAAAACTTAAAAAAATGGAAATCCAGGGATGGCTGAACCTTGACCGCGAAGAATTAACCGCTAAAGTTCTGCATGATCCGGCCAAAGAAAATTTTGAAATGAACATCAACACGCCGATGATAGTGGAATTCTATTCCAGATAAATATTAATATAACTAAATAATAAAATATATGCAAACTATTTCATTGCCTAAAAAAATTGAATTTATAAAAGGCAAGGAGCCGAACCAAAAATCGGTAATAATTGAGCCGTGCTATCCCGGCTATGGCTTAACCCTGGGAAACTCTTTGAGGCGCGTTTTGCTTTCATCCTTGCCCGGAGCGGCTGTTGTCGGCGTAAAAATCAAAGGCGCTAGCCATGAATTTATGGCCCTGCCGAATATCAAAGAAGATGTCTTGGAAATTATTCTGAATCTAAAACAGCTGCGCTTAAAAATTTACGGGGATGAAGCGGTAAAATTGGAATTGGACGCGCGCGGCGAAAAAGAAGCTAAAGCCAAGGACATAAAAAAGAACAGCCAGGCGGAAATTGTGAATCCTGATTTGACTTTGGCCCATATCACGGATGTGGCGGGAAGTTTGAATATGGAAATCTACGCCTCGCGCGGCAAGGGCTACGAAATGGTTGAGAGCAGAGAAGAAAAAAAACATGAAATCGGCTATATTGAAATTGATTCAATTTTCTCTCCGATCAGGGCGGTTGGCATAAATGTTGAGAATGTCCGCGTCGGAAAAATGACCAACTGGGACAAATTGATTTTAGACATTACGACTGACGGAACAATTACGCCTGAAGAAGCGTTTAACGAATCCGTAAAAATATTAATCAAGCAATTCAGCTTTCTAATCGGCGCGGAAACTGAGCCGGAAGAAAAAGAAGCCGAGCCGGCGGAAGAAGAAAAGGGCGAAGAAGAAAAGGGCAAGGCAAAAGAAACTGAAATAAAACAAGAAAAGCCCTCAGCGGCGAGCAAGAAAGTTTTGCCTGAAAAGAAACAAAAAAGAGGCAGGCCGAAGAAGAATTAATTATTATTTATATGAGACACGGAGTAAAAGGAAAAATTTTAGGCCGAAAAAAAGAGCCAAGGGAAATGATGCTGAGAAATTTAGCTTCAAGTATTTTAATATACGAAAAAATAAAAACAACCAAAGCCAAAGCTAAAGCGGTTAAGCCGTTAGTTGAAAAAATGATCACAGTCGCGAAAAAAGGCGATTTAACCGCCCGGCGCCGGCTTATAGAAATTTTGCCGCAGAAGATGGCGGTCAAAAAAGCCATGGAAGTTTTAGCCGAACGCTATAAAGACAGAAAAGGCGGATACGCGCGAATAGTAAAATTAGGCGTTAGGCAGGGAGACGGAGCGGAGATGGCGGTGATAGAATTGGTATAATAGCCGCTGATTAAACGCTGATTAGTACGCTGAATTAACGCGGATAAAATATGAATAAAATTAACAGACAATTGCATAAAATAGACGCAACCGGCAAATCGGTCGGCAGAATAGCGACGCAAATCGCCATTCTTTTGCGCGGCAAAAATAAGCCGGAATACCAGCCGAATATTGACAATGGCGATATCGTTGAAGTGGAGAATATTAAAAAATTAAAATTTACCGGCAAAAAACTGGAGCAGAAAAAATATTTCAGATACTCCGGCTACCCGGGCGGCTTGAAAGAAAAGAAAATGAGCGATTTGGCGAAAAACAACCCGGCCGAGATATTAAGCCGCGCCGTCCGCGAAATGCTGCCGCCTAATAAACTAAGAAACGGAATGATGAAAAGGTTAATAATCCGCTAACTAAAATAAACTATTATGACAAAGACAACAGAAAAAGAAAGCAAAAATAAAGAAGAATTGATTAATTTCAAAGGCAAGTTCATCGCCGCGATTGGCAGGCGCAAGACCGCCGGCGCGCAAGTCCGATTATATAAAAACGGCGCCGGGATTATAACGATTAACCAGCAAAAAATCAGCCAATACCTGCCGACTGACTATTTAAGGGCCGTAGTAAGCCAGCCGTTAAAATTAACAGGGCATCTGAAGGATTTGGATTTTTCAATCGTTGCCAAGGGCAGCGGCAAGAAAAGCCAAGCCGAAGCGATGCGCCACGGCATCGCGCGCGCCTTAATTCTGTTAGACAAGGAATTAAAGCCGGTTTTCAAGCCAAAAGGATGGCTGACCAGGGATTCGCGCAAAAAGGAGCGCAAGAAACCCGGGCTCAAAAAGGCCCGCCGAGCTCCGCAGTGGGCGAAGAGATAAGATATTTGCCAATCTGCATTGACAAAATTAATCAATCTATTATAATTAATACTATGCTGGAAGAAAAATACTTACAGGCAATAGGAATATTGCTTGATCAAAAATTCAAAGTCCAAGAAGACAGAATTACGGAAAAATTCAAAGTCCAAGAAGACAGAATTACGGAAAAATTCAAAGTCCAAGAAGACAGAATTACGGAAAAATTTGAAAGAAAAATGGATGAAAAAATAGATGAGGTGCTTAACGCTGTCAATGAAGGCTTTACCGGGATGCAAGGGCAGTTTAATGAATTAAAGAATGAAATGGCTAAAAGACCTACGAAAGAGGAAGTTTTTAGTTGGGCAGACAGGCGGATCGTGGATTTGGAATTGGCAAAGGACAGGCATGATTTTATGCATATTGATGAATTGGATAAATTGCCGGCGCAATCAGAAATTAGCAAAACATTGGCAGAAAGAGGGTTTAAACAAAAAATAACTCAAAATAAATAAAAATTTGAGGTAAATTTAATATAAAAATCCTGCTATTGCAGCAGGGTTTTTGTTTTTAAAAATAAATGGTTTATGGTATAATATGGTAATAGAGGATGTTGATTGGAGTTTGGGATTTAGGATTTGATTGGGAATTGGGAATTGGGAATTGGGATTTTAAAATTAAATTTATGCCCAAAAAACTAAAATTCACGATTTATATTCTCGCCTTTGCGATTATTGCAACCATCGGCGCCAATTTCGCTTTCGGCGAAAGGATTAAATTCAACGAACTGCCCGCGGCGGTTATAGACGCCATCTTGGGCATTGTCAAGCAAAATCCGCCCAAGCCGGGGGAGCCGGCGCAAACTTACGAGTTGCTGATTAAAAAAACGCAAACCGGAACGGGCGCCGGAGCTTACCAGGAAGGCGACATTGTGGCGATCAAGCCGCTGGGGCATCAGTGGTCTTCCGGCGAGATTCAAAATTTCTGGATTGTCCAAATGGAGCTTACAGCAACGCAGGCCGAAGAATTAATGAAGCCCAAGGAAAAAGAAACCGGCGAGAAAGATGAAAACGGCTTGTCTGTTATGGAGATGGAAGCGCGCCGCAAATATTACATCAGTCCGGAAATATTGCGAAAAGCGGAGAAAGGGGAGGAGTTGGGGATGGAGGATGTGGAGGAGAGATAGATTTTAATGACAAATTACAAATATCAAATGTCAAATAAAATCCAAATAACAAATGACAAAATTTAGGCATTTAAGCATTTAGTCATTTATTTGAAATTTGTAATTTGGATTTTGGCATTAATAAATAAAATTAAGTTAAAAGTTCAAAGCGCAAAATTCAAAGTTGCAGTTCAAAATTCAAAGTTGACGAAGAGAATAAAAACTTTAAACTTTTAATTGTAATTTTGAACTTTTAATTTTTAACTTTAAACTAATTTAATATGTCGTTTTCCTCAAAATACATTTTTTTCATAGTAGTCGCAATAATGTTTTTTTGTCCGTTTTTTTGCCGCGCTGCCACCGAGTTCGTTTCCACCATCCGCGCCACAGGCGGGGACTATTCTATGCTTTCAACATGGGAGGCGGCGGTTCAGAGCAATTTGACCGCCTCCACCACTGTTGTTTATTCCGGAACAGGCACAGGCGCATTGCCCGCAGGATCTGTTTTAGAATTGTTCAGGGCTGGAGTATATCAGGATATCACCGCCTCAACCACCGCCACCACCACAACGCAAATTTTAGTCCATAACTTCAGCGGAGTATATAAAGTTTTACAAGATGGCGACCAGTGGCGGGTTGCCAGCTCCACGGACAATATGTGGACGGTTTCCAGCGCCGGCTTGGGCGACAGCGCCATTGCCGTTGCCAAGATTGACGGAGCGTGGGCAAGCGCAGACACAACCGCCTTAACCATAACCGGCTGGACTACTTCGGCAGAGAATTATATTAAAGTTTATACTACAACTTCCGCAAGGCATAATGGGAAGTGGGATAATACGAAGTATAGGCTGACAAAATCAAATGGCAGTGCCCTAACTATTTCAGAAGAATTTGTTCGCGTTGAAGGATTGCAAATCGGCGTTAGCGGAACTTATGCTGTGACTGCGAATTGCATTGTTCTAACTCCGCAAGGAGCGGGGGAAATACATATTTCTTATAATATAGCCAAAGCTTCAAATAGTTATGTAAGTTTCGGGTCAGCCGGCATTGCTATGCCGTATAATACCGGAGTTGGAGCTTCTGTTGCCAAAATATGGAATAATATTATATATGATTTTAATAACCATGCGGATAATGTTTGCATAGACTTATATGAATTGGATTGGTCATCTGTGCGCGCGTATAATAATACCGTTCATAATTGCCGCACAGGCATAGATAGCAATCAGACAGATTTTGTTTCCAAAAATAATATCGCGCAAAACTGCACTAACGGTTTTAACGATTCATTCAGCGCCGGTTCCGACTACAATCTTTCCGACTTGGCCGGCGACGCGCCGGGTGCCAATTCCAAAAACTCAACCAATGTCGTATTCGTTGATGAAGCCAATGACGATTTTCATTTGTCTTCGTCAGATGTTGGAGCTAAAGATTTTGGAACTGATTTATCCGCCGACGCCAACCTGCCATTTACGAACGACATAGACGGCCAGACAAGAGCCGGGACTTGGGATATTGGGGCGGATGAGGCCGCGGAAGAGATTTACAGGTCAGTGGGGCCGAGTAAAACTACGGCTTTGGCAGTTGGAACATCCAACGCCCTAACCGTTTCCGGCTCAACCGCCACCTTTATTACGGGCCTGCCGGACAATGTCGGAGTAGGGGACGGTTTGCAGTATGACGATGACGGCGATAGCGACATAGACGCCAACGACTCAATCGTTTTTATTTATTCCCGCGTCAGCTCATCCACCTACGCGGTTAAAACCGCGTCCGGAGCCGTTCCCGCGGCCGTGTCCGGCGACACGGATTGGTCGCTTTTCCGCGCCTACACCTCGCTTGCCCTTGCCGAAACTGGAACGGAAAACACCGGCATTGACGCGGATCTTGTCAATTTTGACACCTGGACATTGGGCAAAAATATTTCGTCTTCCACCGGCTCCAACGAGCAATGGAACATCGCCTGCTATGCCAATGGAACAACTGCTGACACGGCCGCCGTAACAATAACCGGCTGGACAACAACCGCGGACAACTACATCAAAATTTACACCCCCACCGCTTCTTCCGAAGTCGGCGCAAGCCAGAGGCATCAAGGGAAGTGGGATGAGGGGATGTATAGGTTGGAAAGCACAAACACAAACAATACGGTTGGCGTTTTGCATATCAGTGAAGGGTTTGTTAGAATTGACGGATTGCAAGTTCAATCCACAGCGGCTAGTGTAGTCGGAAAACGCGCTTTTTACATCAGTGGAGTGGTTGATAGCACTGCGGATATTAGAATATCAAATAACATTATCAGGCCTAACGAGAATACCGACGGTGGAGCGGGGATTTTTGTCCACTTATATTCTGGGGTTGGCGTTGTGAAAATTTGGAATAATATAGTCTATGATTACGATGAGGGTAATGCCATATATAGTATAGCCAATGCGGGCACGTTTATTTCATATATCTACAACAATACCATACATAATAGTTCAGGAGGAATTTTGAGCAACGCGAGTGGAACACTTTTGGCTAAAAATAATATTACTCAAAATTGCGCCGACGGTTTTTATGGAAATTTTAGCGCCGGTTCCGACTACAACATATCGGATAAAGCGGGCGACACGAGTGGAATATCGCCGTCTTACAGAAGCGGCCTTGCCACCAATGTCGTGTTCACTGATGAAACCAATGATGATTTTCATTTGGCTCCTAACGATTACAGCGCCATTAACGCCGGAACCAACCTTTCAGCCGATTCCTATTTGGCTTTTACCGACGACATAGACGGCGAAACCCGCCCCATCAGCACCGGCTGGGACATTGGAGCGGACGAATCATATTTAACCAAATTCAAATTAAACAACGGAACTTTTAAGATAAGAGGGAGTGTGAAGTTTGAGTAGCTTCATCATTCTGAGCTCTTTCTCTCCCTGTCATTCTGAGCCCCGCAGGGCGAAGAATCTCTGGTAAGGCGGAATGAATGTTATCAAATAGTTGTTGCGTTATCAGCGAGCAGCGCGACTAACCAGAGATCCTTCACTCCGCTTCGCTCCGTTCAGGATGACAAGGATAGGAATAGCTCAGGATGACAAACAAGGAATGCCA
>JAUYAT010000045.1 GCA_030693295.1 bacterium | reverse complement strand
CCATATATTGTTTTTTTGCTTCTGTGTTCATGGTTTTATTGGGTTAATAAATTAATCCAATATTTTACCATAAATTTCGGTGTCATTTTAGATGATGTATCAAGGAGGCCTTCGGTGTCATTTTAGATGATTTGATGCGCGAGCTTGACTTTTGCCTGCTTTAATGATATTATAATATTCGTTAGCACATTATAAATTTTACTAATATCAGGGCAAGCGGATAGCCGCCCCGATGTCCATCGGGGAGGAAAGTCCGGACTCCTCCTGTCCCTTATTAGGGGCAGGGTCGCGGCAGTGGGTAATACCCACCGGTTTGGATTTCAAATATCGTTTTTGATATTTGATTTTAGGATTAGGGAAAGTGCCACAGAGACAATACTACTCCGGTTTTACCGGAGCAAAGGTGAAAAGTGTTAAGGTGTATAAATTACTAAGGATATCCTTAATTTATGCTGCTTAACTCGCCCTCTGGCGACAGAGTGCGCGCGGCAAACCCTGCCTGGAGCAAGAGCAAACCTTTCGGCGATGCCGGAAGATGAAAAGTGGCTCGCATGAGCCTAAAAGCAATTTTAGGCCCAGATAAATGGCTATCGTCCCATTACGGGATACAGAATCCGGCTTATAGCTTGCCTTGATATTAGTGGAATTTAATTTTGTAGATTTTTTATGAAGCGATCTGAATTATTTTTTTCTTTTCTTCTCGTCCCTCTGGATTTTTTAATGATAATGCTGGCCGGCGTTTCAGCTTATTATATCCGTTACGCCGAGTTTTTCCAACAGTTAAGGCCGGTAATTTTTAACCTGCAATTTTCAGGGTATTTAAAAATTGTTTTTATTATCGCTTTTCTCTGGCTTATTATTTTCGCTTTGGCCGGACTTTACGCCGTAAAAGGCGCGCGTAGGTTAATTAATGAAATATATAAAGTCATATTGGCCTGTTCCACCGGCCTAATGTTGATTGTCATTTTAATTTTTGTCAGGCGGGAATTGTTTGATTCCCGTTTTATTGTTTTGGCCGGCTGGCTGCTCGCCATAATCTATATCAGCATCGCGCGCGGCTTAGTCCGGTTAATTCAGCGGGCTTTGTTCAAATACGGCGTAGGCGCGCATAAAGTGGTTTTGGTGGGCAACAGCAAGACGACTGATAATTTAATTCATGAATTTTCCAGCAAAAAGAATTCCGGCTACGAAGTTGTTAAGCGCTTGCGCGATTTTAGCATGGAAACAGCCCAGGAATTGGCGGAATTTTTAAAAACCAAAGAAGTTGATGAAATTATGCAAAGCGATCCCAGCTTAAGCAAGGCGGAAGTTTTGCGCCTGTATGATTTTGCCGATGACCATCATTTAACTTTCAAGTACGCCGCTGATTTGCTTGGCACGAAAGTTTTAAAAACAGAGGTCGCGGAAATCGCCGGCATTCCCATTGTTGAAGTTAAAAAAACGCCGTTGGACGGCTGGGGAAGGATTATTAAGAGAATTTTTGATATAGCGGCCTCAATAATATTAATAATTATTTTATCCCCGGTTTTAATCATAGCAGCGCTTTGCATAAAATTGGATTCGCAAGGCTCTGTTTTTTATTTGGATTATCGATCCGGGCAGCATAATAAAAGATTTTTATTTTATAAATTTCGTTCCATGGTTGCTCATTTATGCGACGGTGAAGGGCCGAACGCGACAAAAGAAGGGAATGAAGTGCTTAATAAATTAATCGTTGATGAAAAAATAAATACAAGATCGGCCGATCCTCTGCATAAAATAAAAAACGATCCGCGCATTACAAGAGTGGGAAAATTTATCAGAAGATGGAGTATTGACGAATTGCCGCAATTATTTAATGTTTTAAAAGGCGATATAAGTTTAGTCGGTCCGCGGCCGCATATGACATTAGAGACGGCAAGATACGAGCATCATCATAAAAAAGCTTTAACGATAAAACCCGGAATAACAGGGCTGGCCCAGATTTCCGGCCGCAGCGATTTGACTTTTGAAGACGAGGTGAAATTAGATGTTTATTATATTGAAAACTGGTCTCTTTTATTGGATTTGTCAATACTCTTCAGGACGCCGCTGGCGGTGTTAAGGGAGAGGAAGGCAGAATAAATTTCTAATTTCTCAGCCCAAGGCTGATCCGCCTCGGGCGGATAATTTCTAATAAATGAAAGTAGCGTTAATACATGACCACCTTGCCCAAGACGGGGGGGCGGAAAAAGTTTTAAAAGCGCTCGCGGATTTATTTCCAGAAGCGCCTATTTATACTTTGCTTTATGAAAAGAAAAATGCCGATAAGTATTTTAAAAATAAGCATATTGAAACTTCGGTAATACAAAAATTGCCCGGCGGGATTAAGCATTACCAGTGGTATATGCCGTTTATGCCCATGGCGGTTGAATTTTTTGATTTAAGCGGCTATGACTTGGTTATTTCCGACGCCAGCGCCTTTGCCAAAGGAGTGATTACCCCAACCGACGCCTTGCATATCTGCTATTGCCATACGCCTACAAGATATTTATGGAGCGATACCCACCAATATATCAATGAATTAAAATATAATAAATATTTCAAGAAAGTCATTTCTTTTGTTTTGAATTATATACGGATGTGGGATAAATTGGCGGCGGATCGGGTGGATAAATATATCGCCAATTCGCGTGCGGTGGAGCGCAGGATAAAAAAGTATTACAGGCGCGGCTCAACGGTGATTTATCCTCCCGTGGAAATTGGCAAGTTTTACATTTCCCCGGAGCCGGAAGATTATTTTTTAACAGGCAGCCGGCTGGCGCCTTACAAAAGAGTTGACTTGGTGATAGAAGCGTTTAAAAAACTTGACAAGAAGCTGAAAATTTTCGGCGACGGCGTTGATTTGCCGAGATTGAAAGAAATCGCGGCCGGTTGCGGCAATATTGAATTTTTAGGCAGAGTTGACGATAATATCAGGGCGGAATTATACAGCAAGTGCCAGGCCTTTATTCATCCTCAGGAGGAAGATTTCGGCATCACGGCTGTTGAAGCCATGGCCTCGGGCCGGCCGGTTATCGCTTACGGAAAAGGAGGCGCCTTGGAAACAGTGGTTGAGAATTTTACCGGAGAATTTTTTAACGGCCAGACAGCGGATAGTTTGCGCGAAGCGGTTGAAAATTTTGACAACAAAAAATATAATCCGGAAGCGATTCGCCGGCATGCCGAAAAGTTTTCAGCGGAAAGATTTAAAAGCGAGATTAAAAATTATATTGAAGAGGAATATAGGAAATTCAAAGCCTGTTAGAGCAATGAAAAATTTTACTGTTAAAATCAGGATATTTTTGTGGCTGATTTTAGCCGGCGTTACCGGCTGGCTTTTATATATGGCCGCGGCGCCAAGCGGAAAAATCAGCTATGTTGCCGATTTTACGAAGAGCAGTTATTTTATCGGGAAATTAACGCCGGAAGAGAGGTTAATGCCTATTGAAGGCGAGATGCCGCTATCCCGCGTTATTATCGGCGATCCGGTTTATTTTTCCTTAAGAACGGCGAGGCGGTTTGACAAAGCGAAATTGACATTGAAATACAGGCAGTCGGAAGACGCGCCGCCGATTATTGAAGCGGGTGTTCTGGCCGATAAAATAATTTGGCGCTATGACTTGCAGCCGATTGAAAATAAAATCATTGGCCGGCTGGCTTATGTATGGGATGTTAAAAATGAAAACGGCTTGATATTATTGCAGAGAAACGATTCAGCCAGTACGACACTGTACGGCAGTATTGAAGATTTTTTAAACAAACCGCCGCAAAACAGCGAAATAGCTTTGTATAATTGCCCGCTTCGCCAAAAGCAAAGCGAGGCGAGCGATTTAAACATGGAATATTTATTGCGGGATTATAAAAAGTCCGCGGAAAATCAGCCGACCGTTCCGGCTGTGCGCGGCGCTTACCAATTTTACACTTATATCAAGGACGAGGATTTGGATTTCACTTTTGATTTTATTGATATTAATAAAAACAAAGACAGCGATCCGATTGATTTAAACCTGTATTACGGCAATCAAATAATTGACACAAGGCATTTGGACGATGACGGCATTGCCAACGACAACGGCAAAGAAAGCGCAACAAGGCGGCTGAGTTTAAAAGCCGCGAATTTGCCCGAAGGAGTTTATAAAGTGGAATTGCGGGCGAATGATGATGTAATTACCGAGGAAATAACAACAAAACAAAGCAAGCTGTCTTTTGTCGCAAAAATTCGGCTTGCCGGCGCGGGCGCCAAAAACATTGGTTTATTTACCGACAGCAATGAAATAAGCGCGCAGACCGTTAATCCCGGGAGTTTGCAGAAAATTAAAATCGGCGATAATGAATTGGATATTAATCAAACCTACAAGCAGTTTAATATTGAAACCGGGCAGGGTGTTAAAGAAATCAAGCTGGAAAAGGACGATGTGATATTGGCCGGCGACGGCGTGTTCGGTTTTAGCGAAGAAGCTCTTATCAATCCCGCCTTTAAAAAAGTTGACGGCAAATTGGATATAAATAGCGTAAATTACATATTGGCAAAATACGAAATGCCGGCGGAGGAAAATGGCTGGAAAATCGCTCAAGCGGAATTTGATTTAAGCGGAGCGTATCGCGAGCAAGGCCGATATAATTTTTTAATTTCCATTCCCGGACTTAGAGCGGATGGTGAGATTGATGATTGGTTTGAGGTCGGGGAAATAAGAGTGGAGCTGGAGGGAACAACATTATTAAAGAGAATAAAAAATATTTTTACTAATCAAAATTAAACTTAAAAAGAAACAAATTTTAATATTCAATATACAACATACAACATTCAATCAACATCAAATATATTAATAATCAATAAAATTGAATATTTAAAAATTGAGTGTTGAATGAATATTGAGTATTGAGCATTGAATATTTAATAAATATGTTTTATATAATCACAAAGGAATTATTTTACACTCTCACAGCCGCTTTAATTATTTTTTGCGCGCTTGAATTAGCTTGGCCCGGTGTTGTTTTGGCTTATATCAATATTAATTGGGTGTTGATATTTTGGCTGATAGTTAGTATAATAGTATTAGCGGCCGATAGAGTAAATAATAACTATGATTAAGGGCGTTACAATAAAGAAGCTTAATAAATACGATGACGAGCGCGGCTGGCTGGCGGAAATTTACCGCCGCGACGAAGACAAATACCAGCCGGCAATGAGCTATATAAGCGTGACAAAGCCGGGCGTTGTCCGCGGGCCGCATGAGCATGTTTATCAGAGCGACTGTTTTGTGTTTGCCGGTCCGGGAAATTTTGAACTGCATCTTTGGGATCGCAGAGAAAATAGCGAAACAAAAGACGAACATACTAAAATAGAAGCTGGAGAAGATAATCCGACAATGGTTATCGTTCCGCCGGGCGTGGTGCATGGATATAAATGCATAGGAGAAAAAGACGCTTGGTGCGTTAATTTGCCGGATAAATTGTATAAAGGCGAAAATAAACAGGAAGAAGTTGACGAAATCAGATGGGAGAAGATGGATAATTCCAAATATAATATAAAATAATTTATTAGTTAATTAGGTAATTAGGTTGTAAAAACCTAATCCCTAACCCCTAAACTATGGACTGTATTTTTTGTAAAATTATAGCGGGCGATTTGCCAAGCTATAAAGTCTATGAAGACGATAAGGTTTGCGCCTTTTTGGATGTCTTGCCAATCCATCCCGGCCACACCATAATCGTGCCGAAGAATCATGTTTCCGACGTTGAAAGCTTAAATGACGGCGAGCTTTGCGCCATGGTAACAGTAATGAAAAAAATCGGCAAAGCCGTAATGGAAGGCTTGGGCGTAAAAGGCTACAGCATTCTTTTGGACAATAAAGACGCCGCCAACCAGCATGTGCCCCATGTCCATTTCCATTTAGTGCCGAGAAAAGAAGGCGACGGCTTGGGCAGATGGCCGCAGAGCGGCTATTCCGAGGGCGAAGCGGAAGAGTGTTTGAAGCAGATACAGGAAAAACTGTAAAATATATGTGTGTTTTTTGCAAAATAGTTGCCGGGGAAATTCCCAGCCACAAGGTTTATGAGGACGAGGATACTTTGGCATTTTTGGATATCGCGCCTGTCAGTTGCGGCCACATTTTAGTGATTCCCAAAAAACATTTTCAAAATATGGAAGATATTTCGGAAGATGAGTTGAGCAAACTGATTAAAACAGTGAAAAAGGTCGGCAAGGCCGTTAAAGATGGGTTAGCCGTTGCCGGTTATAACGCCAATGTAAACAATAATCCGGCGGCGGGGCAGGTTATACCGCATATTCATTTTCATATAATTCCCAGAGTAGAAGGAGATGGTTTAAAATTATGGCCGCAGAGCAAGTACGGAGAGGGCGAAGCGGAAGAGGCGTTGAGGAAAATTAAGAGTTGTATAAGATAATTTATGAAAATATTGGTAACCGGAGGAGCCGGTTTTATAGGGAGCAACTTTATACATTATTGGCTGAATAAATATCCAGATGATAAGATTATCAATCTGGATATTTTAACTTACGCCGGGAATTTGGAAAACTTGGCCGATGTTGAAAAAAATGAAAATTACAAATTCGTAAAAGGCGATATTTGCGATGCCGAGCCGGTAAATGGATTGGCTAAAGCCGTTGATTTAATCGTCCATTTCGCCGCCGAAAGCCATGTTGACCGTTCTATCGCGAATAGCAGTGATTTTATCAGGACAAATGTTGAAGGCACGCGAGTCCTGCTTGACGCGGCGAAAAACAGCGGCGGGATTAGGTTTCATCATATTTCAACCGATGAGGTTTTTGGCTCGCTGAAACCGGATGATGCTAAATTCAATGAAAATACTCCCTATGACCCGCGCAGTCCTTACAGCGCTTCCAAGGCATCGTCCGATCATCTTGTCCGCGCTTATTATCACACCCATAAACTGCCGATTACCATATCTAATTGCACCAATAATTACGGACCATATCAATTTCCGGAAAAAATAATCCCCTTATTCATAACGAATTTATTGGAGGGGAAAAAAGTGCCGGTTTACGGAGAAGGAAAAAACATCCGCGACTGGATTTATGTTGACGACCATAACACCGGCGTTGACGCCATAATTCAAAAAGGCAAGATAGGCGAGACTTATTGTTTGGGCGGGGGCAATGAATTAACCAATCTGGAATTAACTAAACAAATTTTACAAATAATGGGCAAGGGCGAGGAAATGATAGAATACATAACCGACAGGCCGGGCCATGATTTCCGCTATGCCATGGATATTTCCAAGGCGAAAAATGAGCTTGGCTGGGAGCCGGAAATGGATTTTAACCGTGGCTTGACTAAAACCGTGGAATGGTATAAAAATAATCAAGAATGGTGGAGGAGGTTAAAATCGCATAATTCATAACATTTTATGAAAAAAATTTTAATTTTAGGAGCAAAAGGCAATTTAGGAGGACAATTAATCAAGGTTTTTAGCAAAAAAAACGAGGTTATCGCCTGGGACAAAGAAGAGATAGATATTACGGACAAAGAATTGATTTATAAAAAAGCAAGCGACGTAAAGCCGGATATTATTATCAACGCCGCCGCCTACAACGCTGTTGATAAATGCGAGGAAGACGAAAATGAATTTGAATTGGCGAAAAAATTAAATTGCCAGGCGGTGGGATATCTGGCCGAGGCCGCAATCAGCGTAAATTCAATTTTAGTCCATTATTCAAGCGATTACGTTTTTGGCGGACACACGAACAAAACAAATGACGAACGAATGGAACGAATTAAGGAACAAGGCGGTTTTAAAGAAGATGATGATCCGGATCCGATAAATAAATACGGCGAATCAAAATTTATGGGCGAACGGGAATTAATCAGCCAAAGCGGCAAAGGATTGAAATGGTATTTAATCAGAACTTCAAAATTATTCGGGCCAAAAGGCGAAAGCGAGGTTGCCAAGCCGAGTTTTTTTGATATAATGCTTAAGCTGGCCAAAGAAAAAGAAGTATTGGATGTCGTTGACGAGGAGATGAGCTGTTTTACCTATACGCCGGATTTAGCGAAAGCGACCAGAAAATTAATTGAAAGCGATATGGGTTACGGTATTTATCATATAGTAAACGAAGGGCCTTGCGCCTGGTATCAAGCGGCCAAAGAGCTGTTTGAAATTGCCGGCATAAATATCACGGTTAATCCGGTGAGCGGAGACAAATTTCCCCGTCCTGCCAAGCGGCCGAGCTATTCGGTATTGCGGAACACAAAATTTGAACAGCTTAGGAGCTGGCAAGAAGCGTTGAGGGAGTATTTAAAAATTAAAAATTTGTAAATATATGCGTGGAATAATATTATCAGGAGGATCTGCGACAAGGCTGCGGCCTTGCACCAAAGTAACAAGCAAACAGCTTATGCCGGTCTATAACAGGCCGATGATTTATTATCCCTTGAATACCTTGATTAAAGCCGGTATTAAGGAAATATTAATTATTGTCGCGCCGGAGCGGGCCGGGGATTATTTAAATTTGCTCGGCTCGGGCAGGGAATTCGGCGTAAAATTCACTTATGAAATTCAGGACAAGCCGCGCGGCCTGGCCGAGGCTTTTATTATCGGCGAAAATTTTATTGATGATGACAATGTCGCGATGATTTTAGGCGATAATATTTTTGAAGATGATTTCAGCGAAGATATAAAAAATTTCAAATCGGGAGGAAAAGTATTCGCCAAAAAAGTTCCGGATCCGGAAAGATTCGGCGTGGTGCGGTTTGACGGCAATATGAAAGCCGTGAAAATTGAAGAAAAGCCGAAAGAGTGGATTAGCGATTACGCCATCACCGGCTTGTATATTTACGACAGCAGGGTCGTTGAAGCGGCCAAACAAGTTAAGCCGAGCGAACGGGGCGAGCTGGAAATTACTGAACTGCATAATTGGTATTTAAAAAAAGGCGAGCTGGAAGTGGCGATGGTGAACGGCGAATGGATTGACGCCGGAACTTTTGACAGCTTATTGCGCGCGCAGAATTTTGCGAAGGAGAAAATGCAGGAAAAATTAGTTATTTAATATTCTACCGCCCTTTAGGGCAGGGTGTAGAATAAAATTATGAGTTACGCGCTAACAATCGGCTTTATCACATACGGCAAATCTACGGCAAAGTATTTGCCTTATTTTTTATCCAGTTTAAAGGGGCAGACTTTTAAAGATTTTAATATTTTGGTTTTTGACAATACGGAAGAGGCGGAAAACGAAAATGCGCTATATATCAGGAATAATTATCCTGAAATTGAGATTGCGCGCGGAAACGGCAATTTGGGCTTCGCGGCGGCCTTTAATAGATTGATAAATAAGGCAAAAGGCGGCGGCGCGGAATATTTTTTGGCGTTGAATCCGGACATGGTTTTGGAACCGGACGCGGTTGAAAAAATGGTAAAAGTATTGGAAGGAGATAGCGGTTTGGGATCGGTTTGCCCGAAGATATTAAAATGGGATTTTGAAAACAATAAAAAAACAAGCATAATTGACAGTTGCGGAATTAAAGTGAAATCCGGTTTGAGATTTTTTGATTTGGGCCAGAACAAGTTTGACAAAGGGCAGTTTAACAATGCGGAAATTTTAGGGCCGTCAGGCGCCGCGGCGATGTATCGCATAAGCGTGTTGGAAAAAGTGAAGACCTCACCCCCACCCTCTCCTTGTGAAGGAGAGGGGGTAAAAGGAGAATATTTTAACGAGCTGATGTTTATGTATAAAGAAGACTGCGATTTGGCTTACAGATTATTTTTAGCCGGATATAGATCAAAATGCGTCGCGGACGCGGTAATTTATCACGATCGAACAACATACGGCAAAGGCGAAGGCGATTTGCAAGTTGCGTTTAACCGCAAAGGCAAAAGCAGGCAAGTGAAAAAATGGGCGTTCCTGCATCAACAGATAATTTTCATCAAGTATTGGAAATTGCAGAGTTTTTGGAATAAACTGGCAATAATTTGGTATGAGATAAAAATGATTATTTTTATTTTGCTGTTTGAACAATATTTGTTAAAAGAATTATTAAAACTGGTTAAATTAAAAAATGAGATAATTTGTCGTTCTGAGCGCAGCGAAGAATCTCAGGTTAGACGAAAGGAATGATGATAAATGATAATACGTTATAGGCGAATGTTTTCAGCTAACCAGAGATCCTTCGTCGCTTTGCTCCTCAGGATGACAAAGGGGGTACATTATGGATTTATCTATAATCATCGTTTCTTGGAACGTAAAAGAAAAATTAAGAGAAAATTTATTGGCTTTGTTTAAGAGCGAAGGAGATGTAAGCTTTGAGATTTTTGTCGTGGATAATAATTCTCATGACGGAACCGCGGAAATGGTAAAAAATGAATTTTCATTTAACGGGGTGAAGTTAATCGCTAACGCGGAAAACTTGGGATTTGCCAAAGCGAACAATCAGGCGATAAAACAGGCGCGAGGAGAGTTTATTTTACTGCTTAATCCGGATATGCGCGTTGTTCTGCCGGACACTTTAAGCAATATGGTAAAATGGATGCGGGAGAACAAACAGGCATCGGTTGCCGGCTGCCGTCTTACAGATGAACAAGGCAATGCGATAAAGCACGTAAGAAAATTTCCAACAATTTGGGATCAGCTGGCGATTGTTTTAAAATTGCCGCATATTTTTTCGGGCGTACTGGATAAATATTTGCGAGTTGATTTTAATTATGATAAAGCGGCGAAAGTAGACTCGGTGCGAGGCGGGTTTTTTATGTTTTGTAATACATCTCCCGCGCGGCTATTGGACGAGCGGTATTTTCTTTGGTTTGAGGAAGTTGATTTTTGCCGACAAGTTAAAGAAAATGGAGGCGAGGTTTGGTATACGCCCGCGGCCGAGTGCGTTGATTACGTGGGCCAAAGCTTTAAACAATTGCCCCGTGGCAAAACGCAGAAATATTTCCGCGATTCAATGTTGAAATACTTTAAAAAATGGCATCCGGCATGGCAGTATCGGCTGTTAAAAGCAATCTGGCCGATCGGCATGCTTATAACGCGGGCGGGCGAAAAAACACATTTAAAAAGCAAAGCAAAAACATGATATAACAAATTAATAAATTAATAAATTTATGTTAATTTTGAATCAATACAAAAAAATAATCGGCGAGGAAAAAATTAATGAAATAATCAGGGAGGCGAAGCCCTTGCGGGGGAAATACGTGGCCCATATCAATTCCACTTTTTACGGCGGAGGAGTGGCGGAAATTATTGAAAGTTTGGTCATTTTAATGAACGACATCGGCATTAACGCCGGCTGGAGGCAGCTGAAAGGCAGCGCGTCGTTTTTTGAAATTACCAAGCTGTTTCATAACGGCTCGCAGGGAGCCGATGTAAAACTTAATAAGAAAATTAAAAAAATTTACGAGGAAATCAACCGCAAAAATTCCCTTTTTATGCATATTGAAAAAAATGACGCCGTGATTATTCATGACCCGCAGGTTTTGCCT
Source organism: bacterium (assembly GCA_030693295.1). GTDB lineage: Bacteria > Patescibacteriota > Patescibacteriia > Patescibacteriales > VMTK01 > JAHIME01. The sequence goes on along the minus strand of JAUYAT010000045.1, from coordinate 1,932 downwards.
TTGATTAAATTTTATAAAAAACAGCAGCCCTGGATTTGGCGCTGCCATATTGATATTACCGAGCCTGATAAAATTTTATGGAGCTACTTAAAAAGCTTTATTAATTTGTACGATATAATGATCATATCGGATGCCGGTTACAGGAAGAAAAATATAAAAATACCGCAGGAAGTGATTATGCCTTCAATAAATCCCTTGAACGACAAAAACAAGAAGCTGTCTTCCGCGCAAATTAAATCAATTTTAGAAAAAGCGGGAATAAAGCCGAACAAGCCGATAATCAGCCAAATTTCAAGGTATGACTATTGGAAAGATCCACTGGGAGTGATTGATGTTTTTAAAGCGGTTAAAAAGAAAATTGACTGCCAGCTGGTTCTGTTGGGCAATTTCGCCACCGACGACCCGGAAGGAGGCAAGGTTTACCGGGAGGTGGCGCGAAAAGCCAAGAATTTGAAAGACGCTTATGTGTTGCTGAATGTCAAAGATAATGATTTGGCGGTAAACGCTCTGCAAAGCGCTTCGGCCGTGGTCCTGCAGAAATCTATCCGCGAGGGATTTGCCATTACCGTTAGTGAGGCGCTCTGGAAAGGAACGCCGGTAATCGGCGGGAATGTCGGCGGGATTCCCAATCAGATAATAGACGGCAAAAGCGGATATTTGATTAACAGCGTCCAAGAATGCGCCGACAGGACGGTTGAACTGCTGAAAAACGAAAGATTAAGAAAGCGGATGGGAAAATTCGGCCATGAATACGTCAAAAATAATTTTTTGGTAACAAGGCACTTGTTGGATTATATCCGTTTGCTTAAGAGAGTGATGAAGATAAAATAATATGCGCGCTTAACGCGCAGTTGCGTTAGTAATTTGGGTGAAGCGAAGTGGAACCGCTAATATATTCGGAGCATGTTTCCGATTCGTTCATGCTATTTTTTTTGCGCGACGCCTATCTTCCACACACCTTTTTCAAGGAAGGCCTCTATTGTTTGGCGGCTTGCCTTATTAATCAAATTAGAGTGTGATATTTTATTTATTTTCGCGTATTCCGCGAGCGTCATAATATGCGCGCCCTCCAGATACGCGAGCCTCTTGTGGTAACTGTTGGTAAGCGCTTTTCCTACTATTTCTTCCATAATAGTAGTCGCGCCTTTTTCATCAAATTCTTTAAACGCTTCGTAATATTTCTTTCTGTCAATAAATTTTATGTTTATTGGAACAAACCCTTCTCGTATTAACAAATAGTTGTTTATAACACGTCCAATGCGACCATTGCCATCGCAAAATGGATGAGTGTATTCAAAAGCAAGATGCAATCCCGCTATCCTTTTAATTATATTTTCATGACTCGCAGCATTATACTCGGACAACATTTTTTTCAGACGACCCGCCACTTCTTTGGGGTTAGGAGCAATATGACTGCCGACACGCACAAATTCATTGTCTTTTCTAAACCTCCCGGCAATATCGTCACGAATATTTGAAATCAACATTTTATGAAGTGATAAAATTACCTCAAGAGTAAGCTCTTGCTCCTTAGCTCCTTTGTCAATATATGATACAACTTGCGCGAGATTTTTTGCCTCAAAAATTTCTCGTTCAGTGATATATCTGTCCAAATCTATTTGCAAAAGTATTTTCTCTGTTTCCTCAAGAGTAAGAGTGCTGTTTTCAATGGCGTTAGAGTTATATACCTGTTCGGCCACCTCCGCCTCGTTCAATAATTTTAACAGCGCCTGTTTGCCAACAGACGCAGTATAATAGCGTTCTCTTAAACGAGAGATTGTGTTAAAAATATGTAATACTTTTGCCATAATTAAAAGTATAAGAAAATTGAATAATCTAAGTTTATTTTATACCCTTTTCACTCTTTTGTCAAGATAACCGTGAAAAACTGTAAAAAAAGAGCGAATTTCACGGTTATGCTATAATTTCTTG
>JAUYAT010000039.1 GCA_030693295.1 bacterium | reverse complement strand
TTTTTGGACGTTAAACTGAAAGAATATACGCGCTCAAATCTACAAACGACATTCAAATCTACGAAAGACGCAAAAACGCGAATTGATGTTAAGATTGAGGATGAAAAATTATGTCCGAGGTATATGGCTGTTGCCGTGAGCGGGATTAAAGTTGAGCCGTCGCCTGAATGGATGCGAGAGCGTTTAATCGCCGCGGGCTCCAGGCCGATAAACAACATTGTTGACATTACCAATTATGTCATGCTGGATCTTGGACAGCCGTTGCACGCCTTTGATTTCAGTAAAATTTCAAATGATATTAAAATAATTGTGAGACGAGCAAAGAAAGGCGAGATTATTGAAACTTTGGATGGCGAGAAGAGGGAATTGGACAACGAGATGCTGGTGATTGCCGATAAAAATAAACCGATTGCCATTGCCGGAGTTATGGGCGGAGCAAATAGCGAGGTGGATGGCGCGACAACCGAAATTATTTTGGAATCGGCCAATTTTAATTTTATTTCAATTAGAAAAACTTCGCAAAAATTGGGCTTGCGCACCGAGTCGTCAATTCGTTTTGAAAAGTCGCTTGATCCGAATTTATGCGAATTGGCTTTGGCGCGAGCGGTTGAATTAATTAAAAAAGTATGTCCTGACGCGAAAATTGCGAGCAATTTAGCCGATGAGAAAAATTTTGCTTTAAATCAGGGGCCGATTAAGCTTAACTTGGAATGGCTGAATAAAATAATCGGCCAAGAAATTGAAGAAAAAAAAGTTGTTAAAATTTTAAATAGCTTGGGCTTTGAAATCAAGCAAGACACTAAGTGTCCAAGCGGACACTTAGTGTCAGTAAAGGTTCCGACTTGGCGCGCGACCAAAGATATTTCAATTCCCGAAGATTTAGCGGAAGAAGTTGCCAGAATTTACGGTTACGGCAGTATCGCGTCCGTTATGCCGATTGTGGAAATGGAGCCGGCGGAAAAAAATGAAGAAAAACTGCTGGAAAAGAAAATAAAAAATACATTGGCGGGGGCTCCCGCCTTAGCGGAAGCATACAATTATTCTTTCGTCGGCGAAGAGCAATTGGCAAAACTGGGCATAGACTGCGCGTCGTATGTTAAATTAGCTAATCCGATCGCGGCGCATCAAACTATGCTGCGCCAGAGCTTGGCGCCGAATTTAATTGAAAATATCAGGACAAATCAAGCCAGATTTGAGCGGATCGGGCTGTTTGAAATCGGCAGTATCTGCTTAAGCGCGCCGGGAGAAATAGACAAGGGCGGCAAAACAGGCGAAAATTTGCCCTATCAAGAAAAACGCTTGGGCATTATTTTGGCAGCCGATGAAAAAATTAATGTTTTCGCGCAAGCGAAGGGAATAGTTGAATATTTGCTTATGTCGTTGGATTTGCCGCTGACTTTCCAAACAACCGAGATAAGGCCGGATTGGGCGGATGAATCAGCATGCGCGAAAATTAATGTGTTTAAAAGGGATATCGGCTTAGCAACGAAATTAAACAGTAAAGCGCGGCGCGGCTTAGGATTAAAAAAGGAAGTCGCGATGGTTGAAATCAGTTTCGCGGAGCTTTTTAACATAATCAAGGAACAAAGCATGAAAAAATTCCGGGCGTATGACAAATATCCGCCCGCTATCAGAGATTTGGCTTTTGTGGTTAATGAAAAAATATTGTATAATGATATTAGAGACGAGATAATAAGCTTTGACAAGCTTATTAATAAGGTTGAATTATTTGATGTTTATAGCGGCGGCAAATTAGGAAAAGCCGAAAAGAATTTGGCTTTCCATATCGCTTATTTGGCGCCGGACAGAACTTTAACTTCCGAAGAAGTTGATGAGCTGCAAAAGCGGTTGATTAACCGTTTAGAGGAGAAGTTTGAAGCGAAGATCAGGGATTTTTAATTTTTTCATTTTAATTTTAAAATTATGTATTTAATTGAAAACAGCCAAGATTTATTAAACATTGTTAAAGCGGTTTCCATTTTCGGCTTAGCGGTTTTCATCTGCTGGGCGATTTTTTATTTCACCATGATTTTGCGGCAGATGTTTAAAGTCGTCAAAGAGATGCGCGAAAGATTTATTAAGATTGATGAAGTTATTACGGCGTTAAAAGAGAAAATTGAGCATAGCGCGTCTTATTTGGCGCTGATCGGCGAAGGAGTTAAAAAATTGGTTGAAGTGATAAAAGAGTACGCGGGCGATGGGAAAAAGAAAAAGAAAAGCGGAAAACGCAAATAAATTTTTCAACTCCACCCTAACCCTCCTCTTATCTAAAGAGGAGGGGACAACTCCACCCTAACCCTCCTCTTATCTAAAGAGGAGGGAATTATTTTTTATACTCGCATTCTTTATTGCTGCACTTCACTTCTCCATTCTTGCCTTCAATCAATAATGCCCCGCAATCCGGGCATTTTTCGCCGGTCGGCTTGCCCCAAAAAGCGGTTTTGCAATCCGGATATTGGTCGCAGGCGTAAAAAATTCCTTTGCGCCCGCGTTTTTGCGTTATTTCGCCTTTGCCGCAAACAGGGCATTTTACGCCGGTAGAATTGCTGTTTTCTTTAATGTTTTTTATGTTTTTGCATTTCGGATAAGCGCTGCAAGCCAAAAATAGGCCGAATTTGCCGTTTTTAATAATCATATCAGAGCCGCATTTTTCGCACTTCTCGCCTTTATATTTTTCCTCCAGTTTTTTTATATCCTCGCTTTTTTCTTGGCCGCCGTTATTTTTATCTCCATTTAACCCTTTAATGTTTTTGCAGTCGGGAAACGCGCTGCAAGCCAGGAATTTGCCATAGCGCCCTGTTTTAATTATCATCGGCGCGCCGCATTTGTCACATAACTCGTTTGATTTTTCTTCAGGCATAATGTCTTGTTTATTTATTTCTTTATATTTATTATCTAAATTATCGCGGAAAGGATTGTAAAAGTCGCGGATAACCGGCTGCCATTCTATTTCGCCGTCCGCGATTCCGTCTAATTTATTTTCCATTTGCGCCGTGAATTGGTAATCAACGATTTGCGGGAAATGTTCAACTAATAAATCGTTGACCACTAAAGCGATGTCTGTAGGGAACATCCTTTTCCCTTCATCCCTGTTAATATAATTTCTTTCTATTATGGTATGAATTGTCGGAGCGTAAGTTGACGGCCGGCCGATGCCGTATGCCTCCAGTTTTTTAACCAATCCCGCGTCCGAGTATCTCGCCGGCGGCTTGGTAAAATGCTGTTCGTTTTTTAAGCTGATCAAATCCAGTTTTTCGTTTTTTTCCACGTCAGGCAATTCAACTTCGGCGCTTTTTTCCGGATAAATTTTAAGGTAGCCGTCAAATTTTAAAATTTGGCCGTTGGCGCGGAATTGGTAAGCCGGAGCAGCGTCTATATCAATAGCGGTATTGTCAACAATCGCTTCCGGCATCTGGCTTGCCAGCGACCTCTGCCAGATTAATTTATATAATTTGTATTGATTTTTATCAAGTGATTTAACGGAATCGGGATCGCGCCCTGCTTCAGCCGGCCTGATGGCCTCATGAGCTTCCTGCGCGCCTTTGGACTTGGTTTTAAAACGGCGAGGCTGTTTCAGCGCGTAAGAGTCTCCAAAATTTTTCAATAAATATTCCCGGGCTTCGTTTAAAAATTTATCGGCTAAATTCAGGGAATCGGTTCTCATATAGGTAATAAAGCCGTTTTCATAGAGTTGCTGGGCAAGCATCATAGTCTGCTTGGCGGAGAAGCCCAGCCAGCGGTTGGCGGTTTGCTGGAGAGTTGAAGTGGTAAACGGCTTCGGCGGATTTTTTTTGGTTTGTTTTTTTTCAATATCGGCGGCAATGTATTCCGCGCCATTTAATTCTTCCAATATTTTTTCAGCTTGATCTTTGTCTTTTATTTCCAACTTGTCAATTGTCTTGTTGTTTATTTTATTCAACCTCGCTTCAAAACGGATTTTGGCCGCTTTTACGGTTTCCAGTTCGGCGGTTATGCTCCAATATTCTTGGGTTTTAAAAGCTTGGATTTCCCGTTCTCTCTCCACGATTAAACGCACGGCAACGCTTTGCACGCGGCCTGCTGACAGGCCCTTGGCGACTTTTTTCCATAAAAAAGGAGACAGTTCATAGCCGACTAATCGGTCTAAAATTCTGCGCGCCTGCTGGGCGTTAACTAATTTCATGTCAATATCTCTGGGGTTCTCCAACGCTTCCATTATGGCTTCTTTTGTAATTTCATGAAAAACAATGCGGCCGATTTTTTCTTTGTTTATTTTTAAAGCCTCTGTTAAATGCCAAGCAATCGCTTCTCCTTCGCGGTCTTCGTCAGAAGCGAGAATTATTTTATCCGCCTTTGCCGCGTCTTTTTTCAGTTCAGCCACTCTTTTGCGCGCTTTCGCCGGAATTACGTATTTTGGCTTGAAATTATTTTCTATATCAATGCCCATTTCGCTTTTGGGCAAATCGCGGATATGGCCGAAAGAAGACTCTACTTTATATTTTGAACCCAAAAATTTTGTTATTGTTTTGGCTTTAGTCGGACTTTCTACTATTATGAGATTCATAAATAATTTTTAATTTTTTAACTTTGCGCATCATCGCGCCAACACATACTGCATCCCCCCCAGATTGCGGATCATTCCTTTCATTTCCATAATGGTTAGTGTACTGTTTATTTGCGATGTGTCAAGTTTTGTCTTGCGGATTAATTCATCTATATGGATCGGCTCGCAAGCAAGATGCGCGAGTATTTTTTCTTCTTCTTCGGATTCAGGGATGATTTTTTTATTTTCAATAAAGCAGGCGGCTTGCGCCAAGTCAAACGTTTCAATAATGTCTTTGGCGCCGGTTACGGCTTTGGCGCCGAGTTTAATCAATTGGTTGGGACCGGCCGAAACCGGCGAATAAATATTACCGGGAATCGCGAAAACTTCGCGGTTTTGCTCCAGGGCGAAGCGGGCGGTGATTAAAGCGCCTGATTTTTCCCCGGCTTCAACCACCAAAGCGCCGAGTGATAAGCCGGATATCAGGCGATTGCGCTGGGGGAAATGATGCCTTAACGGCGGAGCGCCAAGAGGAAATTCCGATATTACGGCTCCGCCGCTCGCTATGATTTTATCGGCGATATATCTGTTGGCGGAAGGATAGATGCTTTGCCTGTCCAGTCCCGAACCCAAGACGGCGATTGTTCTGCCTCCCGCTTCCACCGCCGTCAGGTGCGCCAAAGAATCAATGCCCAGCGCCAGTCCGCTTACTATGGTCAGTCCGCTTAAGGTCAAGTCTTTTACAATGTTTTCCGTTACCTGCTTGCCGTAGCTTGTGTATTTTCTCGCGCCGACAACCGCTAAGGCGAATTCATCTTCCGCTTTAAGCCGGCCTTTAAGATAAAACAATTGCGGCGGATCGTAAATTTGGGAAAGCAATTTAGGATAAAGCTTGTCGTCAGCCGTTATGGCTTGAATGCCCTCTTTGTTCAATTGCTCAAGCAATTTGTCAGGGTTGATATTAATCCGCGCCGCAACGAATTCTTCCGCTATGTTCGGCTCAATGCCGGCTCGCGCCAATTCGGCAATAGACGCTTTAAAAGCATTTTCCAGATCAGGAAAACGTTTTCTTATTTTTTTCGTCCTTATAGGGCCGAATTTGGGGAAATTATTTAAAGCGATTAAATATTTTATATCGTCCATAGAACTTCATTGACTAAAAACATTAAATATGATAGTATATAATGTTATTGATATATTAACATATTATTTATTTTTGGTAAATTTTTGTAGTATTTGGAATATTGCCTAGGAGTGGCGAAAGTTAAACCTCCCTCCTGGTTTGGCCATAACCTTTAATGGGGCCTTGTGTCCCGGCTTCTAGGCAGTATTTTGAATATTAGACGCTCTTTTTTAAATAACGGGGTGCCCTCTCTTGGAACATAAAGAGCCCATTTTCACGGGAAAATGGTGTTGGTGAAAAACCAGCCACCCCGACCAAATTAAAAGGCCTTTTATCTTTTTCAAGATGAGGCCTTTTTTATTTTTGGCGGTTAAATCAGCCGCGCGGCTAAATCCGAGATAATATTGTTAACAATTTTCAATTCCTCTTCGCTGAATTTTCGCAAAACAAATTTATCAACAGGTATTTTATCAGCCATTTCTGTTTTAATGCCGATTCTAATTCGTTTAAAGTTTTTAGTTTTAAGATAATTAATAATTGATTCAACGCCTTTGTGTCCGGCGCTGCGGGAATCAACGGAAATTTTGTATTTGCCCAATTCAATATCAATATCATCATGGATGACCGTGAGAACATTTGACAAGTCGCTATTTTTAGCTTTAATAATGCCGAATTTTTTGGGGAGTAATTTATAATAAGATAAAATCGCTTGAACCGCCTGCCCGGAGTTATTCATAAAGGATTGAGGTTTGACTAAAATGGCGTTTTCAATATTGCATATTTCCGCGTTGAATTTTTTGTTGTATTGCCACGTAGGAACCGTAGGAACGAGGCATTGCCTCGTTCCTACGGTTCCTGCGGATGCGGCCATAGCGTCAACAGCCATAAAGCCGGCATTGTGCCGCGTTAGTTTGTATTTTTCGCTCGGATTGCCCAAGCCGATAATTATTCGCATAAATTTATATTTTTATTGTTCATGTTTTCCGTGAATCGCCCTGCCTTTTGCCACTCGTATATTAATAGGCGTTCCTGAAAAGCCGAATTTTTCCCGCAGGCGGTTTTCCATGAAGCGCAAATAAGAAAAATGCAGATCTTCATGAACCCCGATTCTTAGTTCAAATTCAGGCGGGCCGGATTTAGTTTGCTTGAATTCATAAATCCGCGGATGCTTGACGCCTTTTCCTTTGGCCGGGCGGTGAATTTTAACGATTCTGCTTAAAAATTTATCAAGCTGAGAATCGCTTAGCTGAAGCTGCCTTTGTTCCGCGATTTTTAAAATTAAATCAAGAATTTTATTTGTTTTCTCGCCGGTGAGAGCGGAAACAAATTGAATGGGCGCGAATTGAATAAACGGCAATTTGCCGTAAATGTAATTTGTGTATTTTTTCGTGTCTTTTTCCGGAATTTTGTCCCATTTATTAGCGATAATAATAAAACTTCTTCCGCGGTCTATTATCTCCGCGGCCAGTTTAGCGTCCTGATGCGTAATCTCTTGGCTGATGTCTAAAACAAGGAGAGCTATATCGGCCTTGCCTAAAACTGATAATGATTTGGCAATGCCGCGCTTTTCCAGCCCCTTGGCTTTGGCGCCTTTTTTGCTAATGCCGGCGGTATCAATTAATTTAATAGAGTGTTCTTTATAAATTATATCGGTATCCTGCGGTTCGCGGGTGGTATGAGGGACAGGGCTGACGATTACTCTTTCGTATCCTAAAATCGCGTTAAGCGCGCTTGATTTGCCGACATTGGGCTTGCCCATAATGCAGACGTTTATTGATTTTAGATTTTGCCTGCCCCACTGCGCGGTACGCGGTCGGGGGATTTTAGATTTTAGATTTATTTCTTCATCAATATGTTCTTTGGCGCGTGAAGTTTTGCGAGCCGCTGGGATTTTTTTCACGATGATGTCCAATAAATCGCCTGTGCCCGCGCCAGTGGCCGCGGAAACCGGAATCGGCTCGCCGAAAGACAACTGATAAAATTCCGCGATTTTGGCGCGCTCTTTAAAGCCGTCAGTCTTGTTGGCAACCAGCAATATTTTATTTTTTTTACCCAACTTTTTGAGAAACAAAGCTATCTGCTTGTCCTGAGGAAGCAAGCCGGTTTTACTGTCAACTAAGGATAGAATTAAATCGGCTCGCTGGAGATATTCGCGAGCCTGTTGCTGCACTTTTATGTTTATAATATCAGCTTCAATCGGCTTGTCTGATTTTTTTCGGTTTCGGGGCGATTCCGATAAAAATTTTAAGTCCATTATTCCGCCCGTGTCAATCAATTCAAAAGTTTTGTCCCGCCAGCTTACTTGGCCGATATTGCTGTCCCTGGTCGCGCCTTCTATCGGCGACACTAAAGCTTGTTTTTTTTCAGTGAGGCAGTTAAAAAGAGTGGATTTGCCGACATTGGCGCGGCCGAAGAT
>JAUYAT010000038.1 GCA_030693295.1 bacterium | reverse complement strand
TGTTTGCTTGAATTAGTCATATGGATTTTAGAGCTTAATTTTTTACAATTTCATTTTAGCAAATGCTGGCGAGATTGTAAAAAATTGGGCTGTTAGGTTTCCTTAGCCTACTGGTTCAGTATATACAGGACTAATCAAACTTGCAATTATACTATTCAGGCGGGCGATACAAGCAGTGATTTGGCGGTAAATTCTATAGCCGGAACAATTATAGACGCTTCCGGAAACGCGGCTAGTTTAACTCCAACTTCAAATATTTCAAATACGAGTGATATCGTAATTGACACAACCTCACCGGCGAGTTTTACAGTAGGAGCTGTAACAACAACGGGAGGCACAGCAGTAGCAAATAAATGGAATTCAACCAATACAGGAATAGATGTCATAGCGCCGATCGCAGATGATGGTTCATTGGTTGGCGGAACAATTCAGCTTCAAGCCAAAGTAGCAGACGGCACTTTTGTAAATTTAGGTTCAGCAGTAAGTATTCTAACTAAAAACGTAAATCAAACAGTGAGTATTTCAAACACAGATTTTGAAAATATTTCAAATTTTGCAGATGGTAAAACAATTGTAATAACTTCCATAATTACCGATAAAGCCGGCAATGCGACAACAGGAACAGAGAGCGCTACTACAGTATATATTGATCAAACCGCGCCAACAATAACAGTTAACGCTTTAACAACAAATGATACAGCACCTGCTTTAGCTGGTACGATTGACGATAGTTCAGCAACGATTTCTGTAACAGTGAATAGCGTTACTTATACTACAGGAATAACAATTAGCGGAAATACATGGACATTGGCCGATAATACAATTACTACTGCTTTAGTTGACGGCATTTATGATGTGGCGGTAACGGCAACAGATCCGGCCGGAAATACTGGAAGTGACGCAACATCTAATGAGTTAGTAATTGATACACAAATTCCAACAATAACAGAATTGTATCCAATTGATAGTTCTTATATAAATACTAATATTCCAACGATTTCAGCAAAACTTAGCGATGAGAGATCTGGAATTAATACATTATCAGTAACAATTAGCGTGAATAGTGTGAATGTTACTAGCTCGGCAACAATAACTTCAACATCAGTAAGTTATACACCCTCATCCGCATTGCCGGAAGGAAATATTCCAGTTGTTATAAACGCTATAGATTTAGCCGGAAACCCTGCAGGGCAATCATCTACAACATTTACCGTTGATACTGTAAAACCTCTAATAACAATTAATGCTGTAACCACACCTACTAACGTCAATACTCAAACAATAACAGGGACTTATACTGAAGCTAACATTGCTACAATATATGTAAATAGTGTTTTTGCGACACTTGATACTTCTAATAAAACATATAGCGCAATAATTTCTTTATCAGAGGGCTCTAATCCAGTAACTGCTACTGCAACAGATTTGGCAGAAAATACAGGAAAGGCTACAACTAATATAGATTTAGACACCGGGAAACCAAATGTGGTTTCCGTAACCCCAACAACTTTAGATGATGCTGATGCAGGTTCAGTGTCTGTTGCTATTACTTTTAACGAAGCAATGGATATTACAACTAATCCCACCGTTACAATTACCGGTTTGACAACTTCTTATACAGCTACAGCCATTACAAATCCGTGGTCAGGAAATACTAAATGGACAGGGACATTTACTTTTGTAGATAATAATGAAGTCGGCACTGGAACTTATAATATTTCCGGAGCAAAGGATGCGGTTGGCAATGTGATGGTGGCTGATAGTTCTAAAACTGTGGCAGTTGATACATTAAATCCAACCGCGACTGTAACAGTGGGAACCCCTATAATTTCTGATAGCGATTTAATTCAGGAAGTGACAGTTAATTACAGCGAAGCGATGTCAGTCACTGCGCCGACAATTGCTTTTAGCGCCACAACTGGCACATGGACAGCTGGCACTGGATCTTGGGATGCAGATAAAAAAGTTTGGACAGAATCATTTACTATTACTGATACAGACGCGGGTGAAGAAATAACAGGCGTAACTGTTTCAAGCTCAGACGCAAAAGATGTTGCTGGAAATGTTGAAGGCGCAAATACTACTCCTGCTCCAACATTTGTGATTGATACTAAAAATCCAGACGCGCCAAAAAATATGACAGTCGCAATGAATACTCCGCCAGCTGTTGACACAATTTCAGGAAACGCTGGCACTGTGGAAGCAAACTCTACTGTTAAAGTTTATTCAGATTCAGGTTTAACAATTTTAATAGGTTCTGGACTGGCCGATGAAAATGGAAGTTTTGGACCTATTGATATTGGCGATAATTTATACGCGATTGTTTATGTAACTGCGACAGATGCGGCGGGGAATCAAAGCTCAGCGACAAGTATGTTAAATGACATAGCCGCGCCAGCCGCGCCGACTGATTTAGTTTTAACTGATCCGGTTAATGATGGAAATAAAACAACAGTAGCAATTACAGGAACAGGCGAAGCGAATGCAAACATAAACTGGACGATTACAGATAAAGATTCAAAAAATGTGTCAGGAACAGGCGTTGTTGACGGTAGCGGTAATATAAGTATTACAGGCATTGATGTTACAACTTTAGCCGACGGAACTTTAACTCTTTCGCTTACTTTAACTGATTCAGCTGGAAATGTTAGTGTCGCAGGAATGGATACAGCAACAAAAGATACTGCGATTCCAAATGTTGTTAATGTAACATCTACAAAAGCTGACGGTGCGTATAAAGCAGGAGCAAGTATTGATATTATTGTAGAATTTAATGAAGTAGTTATTATTGATACGACAAGCGGCACTCCTCAATTAGAATTAGAAACTGGAACTACTAACCAGAAAGCAAGCTACACTGGCGGAACGGGAACAAATATTTTGACTTTCGCTTATACGGTTCAAGCAGGAGACACTTCCGGTGATCTTGATTATACCGGAACAGGCGCGCTTGCTTTAAATGGCGGAACAATTGAAGATGAAGCCGAAAATAGCGCAACTTTAACTTTGCCTGCTATCGGAGCGACTGGTTCACTGGGATATAATAAAGCTATTGTAATTGATACAACAGCGCCAACTGGCTACTCGGTTAGTATTGATCAAGCCTATATAAATAACAGCAATCAAACTGCGCTTTCGTTTACTTTTGCTAACGCTGAAGTAGGAGCTACTTATAATTATTCTATAGATGATACAAATGGTGCTACTTCGCCAGTGACAGGTCCTATTACAATTCTTCCCGTGTCGCCACCATATCCCACTATTACTGACACAAACCAACAAATCAGCGACATTGATGTTTCTACTTTAGATGATGACACTTTAACCTTAACTGTTTATTTGACTGACACAGCTTGGAATCAAGGAGATAATGCTACTGATACGGTGGTTAAAGATACAGAAGCCCCGGTATTAAATGAAAAAACCCAAGTACTACCTACTCCAACCAACGACTCAACTCCTAATTATACATTTAGCTCTACCGAAGCGGGAGCGATAACTTACGGCGAAAGTTGTTCAAGCGCGACCACTGTTGCGATTGCAGGAAATAATACAATTACTTTCAACGCATTAGCAGACGGCACATATAATAATTGCGCGATTACAGTTACTGATTCTGCCGGAAACGCAAGTGTGGCATTGCCTGTTTCAGAATTTACAGTTGATACTACTCCGCCTGTAATTGTTAACTTAAACCCAGGAAATAAAAGCACTACTTCCGACACAACTCCTGCAGTTAGCGTAGAATTTTCTGAAAACGGTTCCGGCGTAAATGTTAGCAGTATAACATTTAGTTTTAGCGGGAATAAAGAATATGCCAATAAATATGCGGTAAAGAGCGCTACGGGCGTAGTATATAATCAAATAACGCCGTTAGTTGCCGAAACATACGAAGCAACAGTGACTGTTGTTGACAATGCCGGAAATTCCGCCACAAAAACTTGGAGCTTCATAGTAAATCCGACAGCAACTACAATTGTATTAACAAGCGGATATGGCGTTGCCGATGGAACGAGCCAAGTTAAAATTAACGCTCAAGTATTAGAGGCTGGACAGCAGGTTATAGGCGGAAATGTCAACTTTGTTGCCACTCGCGGAAATTTAAATCCAATTTCAGCTGTCACGGATAGTAACGGCACGGCAACAACTTATATAAGCTCAACCGAAGCTGGGGAAATTATTATAACCGCTTCTTATAATTCATCAAACGGAATAATTACTTTGCAAGCTCATGTTTATTTTAGTGAAACCCCAAAAGCAATTTCAGTGGCTGCCAGTCCTAGCAGCGTGCCGGCAAATGGAACAAGCGAGTCCACTATTACCGCTACGGTGTTAGATAATGGCGTGGCAATGTCGGGCGCGACGGTTAATTTCACGACTGATCTGGGAGTATTAAGTTTCGGTACCGCAGTAACTAATAGTAGCGGTCAAGCTATAGTAACGCTAACTTCAACAGATATTGGCCGGGCGAATATAAGAGCCAGTTATGGCACGGGAAGCTGGCCAATGGACAGTTGGACTTATGTTGATTTTACAGCATACACAGCGCCTGATACAACTCCGCCAACAGCGACTCAATATCCGGCATATGGTTCAACAAATATTGCCATTAATGTTAATCCCTATATTGACTTTTCAGAGGCGATGAAGGAAGTAAGCTTAAATAATAATATTAGATTAAAAAAACATAGTGACAGCAGTATTGTTAACGCCACTTATTCAATATCAACCAATGAAAACGGTACCACTAGAGTTACCATAACTCCAAGCCAAAATTTAAGCTATAATACTCAATATTATTTCTATATTGATAATAATGTTGAAGATTTAGCTGAAAATAATATTGTGGCAGGCAGTTGGTATTCAACATATAAAGATAGCCATAAATTTACAACCATTGCTGAAGACGAATCGGCTACTACTTGTATTGATTTAGGAAATAATCAATGGAAATGTAGCATTCCTCTAAACGCCGGCTGGAATTTGATTTCCTTGCCATTAATACCGACTAATAGCGCTATTGCAAATGTGCTTTCAGGAGTAACAAATATAAATAATGTGAATACAGTAAAATACTATAATTCCACAAATGAAACATGGGCAAGCTATACTCCCGGATTTGGAGTAAACTTAACTACAATGGAAGACGGGAAAGGGTATTGGATATTTATGAATAGCGCTGATACTTTAACTGTAAATGGCAGTGAAACCCCGGCAGGCGGAGAAACTCCGGTAAGTTATCAGTTAGTTGATAACAAGTGGAACTTAATCGGCTTTAAGTCAACAATAGAAATGACAGCCGGTGATTATGTTGGAAAATTTACTAATAAAGAATTAAATAGCAAATCCATTTTATGGGATTACAAGGATAGAGACGGAGATGGGGATAGAGAATATTCAAAAGACCCGTTTGGTGAAAATGGTAATATGGAGCCGGGATATGGCTATTGGCTATTAATGAAATAATAATTTTATCTTACCTGCCCCATCAGTAAGAAAGAATAAAAATTATGAGAAAAATGAAACAATTAATAATCGCAACAGCGCTGTTTGCATTAATTTTGCCAACAGCGGCTTTGGCCGCGATACCTGAATCATTTTCCGTTCGCGGTAATGTAATAATAAGCGGAGAAGACGCGCCTATTGGCACGGTTATTACAGTGGAAAATGACAGTAAAACAATTGCGGCAACAACCGTTACCGTTAAGGGAAAATATCTTGCGGAAATCCCGAAAGAAAATATTGAAAAAACTTTAACTTATAAAATAGACGGATTTCCCTCTATTTCTCAAATAGCAAATCCCGCAGGCGCTCCATTGAGCCAAAATATTGATTTAATATTTGTTGCGATGAATAATGAATCAACGCCAACGCCAACCACTAACACTAACTCGGGAAGTACAGGTACCTCAGGCGGAACATCTGGCGGCACAACCCCGCCATCCCCGCCGCAACCTCCTGTCATTAAAAAAGATGAGCCCTTGGTTCAGAAACAAGAAGAAGAAGTTGTCGTGCTTGGCGTAGAAGCTGATTACCGCGCTATCCAGCTTAATAAAATAATAAACGAAGCTGGATATGTTTGGAAAGGCGACGCGTCTGTTATCGCGGGAAATATGGCGGTTGGCAGAGATCCAAAGGCGGAAGTAAGCGGCTACAACAAATATACCGCTTTACTGATCAGCGGCATGGACGGACTGAAGCGATTCTTCAATATTTACGCCATAACCAATTTTATCGTCTACGGCACACCAACCACTGAAATTCTGGGAGCAGGGGAGCGCGCCGGAGTTTTAAATTCCTATAAATCGGCTTTTGGCAAACTGCCGACAACGGAAAGCGAATGGCAAGACGCGATAAAAATAGCCAATGGCAGGTGGCCGAATGAAAGAAGCGAAGCGGCCGAAACAAAAGCAAAAAAGGAATTTAAAAAAGTATATAAAAGAGAGCCGGATATGAATAATCCGAACGACAATGCCGCGGTTACTGTGATCGCTTACGGCCTTCGCCCGGATGCAAGGAATTTAAACAGCGAGAAAGCAGCAATTAAAACTTTTAAGCATATTTATCGTTATAATCCGTCTTCTGCCGCTGATTGGGATATTGTAAGGGCGATAGCATACAGCGGAGCTAAGAGATAAGATTGCTTGTCCGCCGTAGCTTCAGCGAAGGCGGAGGACATTGTTAGGGCGATTGCTTATTCAGGAGCGGTTAGGTAAAATAAATAATTACAAGGATAAATAAACACCCAGCGATATAAAACACCATGGGTGTTTAATGCTAAAAATTTTAAATAATAAGGAGGAAAAAATTTATGCGAAAAAAGTTTTTAATTATTGGGCTGATTATTATTTTATTAATGATTGGTTTTTTTGCTTATCAATGGCGGCAGACAAAGGAACAATTTAAAAAACCGATTAAGCAAAAACAGTCAGAGGAATTAAAGGATTTTGAAAAAGAAGTTACGGATGAAACTGCTGATTGGAAGGTTTATAGGAATGAATATTTTGGATTTGAGATAAAATATCCGCCTATTGCTCTTTTTCATGCCGAGGGTAATGCAATAAATATAGAGATTGATGAAGAAAGTTTATGGCCTCCACAAAAAGAAATGTCCGAAGGATGGGATTGGGAGAGACATAGAGAGTTAATGTGGACTGCTTCTTTTGGGATAGAGATAATAGATAATCCTTTAAAATTATCTGCCAAAAAGTGGGCTGAGGAATGGATAGATAAATTAGATGAAGAATCAATTCAACAACTTAAAAAAGATTGTGAAAAGGAAAAAGGAAAAGGAGCTTTTGAAAAAGGGGAGTGTCCTTCTGTTTCTTTTGCCGATTATATTCACAAAAGAGAAGAAATAGTGATTAATAAGATACCAGCTTATAAAATAAGCGTATTTGAATTTGATCATCATAAAGCAAATGTATTTTTAGCAAAAGACAAATTTATTTATAAGATAACTTTTGATGATAAGGAGAATCCCAATGATCCTAATGCCGAAATTCATTACAAAATCAATACACAAATATTAAAATCATTTAAGTTTATTGAATAAGATTTTCTTGGGTTAATACCCGAAATAATATATGAGAAAAACATCTTTACAATTATGCGCATTAATAATTTTTATCTTTGCTTTTGGAATTATTCCTCTGATAACTGAGGCTACGGTAGAACCCGGTTGGCCAGATGGAAAAGCAAATGTTTGTAAAAATTCCGGAGATGGATTTATGAATTTTGAAGGAGGAGAGGACGAGGCATCTATTTCAAGCACTGTGCCCGGAATGAAATTTACTACCACAGGAGGATTAGACTGGAAATATGGGGATATTAGAACTGGAAAATATAGCGTTTATCCTTATCGCGGTAAAAGTTATGAAAGGGGAAAAATTAAATTTTAACTGCATATCCCTTGATGAAGATGTAGTTGATTTAATAGCCGCTTAAATTATGAATAATTTTAAAGCTTCAGATATATTGCATTTTGAAAAATATTTTTTTACGGATATTAATAAATACGCAAGGCATTTTGCTTTAGTTTTACTGCCGTCTTCCATAATGAATTATCAGAATAATTTTTTATGTTCAGTTATAACTTCCAAACAGGAAAAATATTATTCGCTTAAATTATTAAAAACAAGATATAAATGTTTTCATAAGGATAGCTATGCGTGTTTTAGAAGAAGAGATATTCAGCATATTGATGTTTAAGCAATTGGAATCAACCGGTTGGCCGGCTCAATAAAATGGATATAAAAGAATCATTTAAAATAATAAAAAGCGTGTTATACGGAGCAGGTGATTTGTATATGATGGCTACTATAATAAGGGAGTGGAAAAAAATAAAATAATTACAATAAATTCTATTATGTCCATTTAGAATGAATCCGCCATCTGGCGAAGGAGAAAGAAATTCTTTGAACAATGCAAGAGCGAAAAAACAATATTTAAGGGATTTCTCGCCGGAGTTTGCACCGCGCAATGATGTTGGGGTTCAAAATGACAAAAAAATATGTTATTGATTAAATTAATTTAATCATATTGTTAAGCCCCTTTATTTTTTAATTTAGGGGCTGATTTTGTAAAATGGAAAACATAAAAATAAAATTAATATTCATGGCTGTTCTCTTGTTCTGTATTCCAGCCATGGTTTCAGCCAGCCAATTGTTTCCTCCGGAAATACCGGTTTTATTTTACGGCGGCGCAAAAATAAATAATAATTTGGCGCCTGTTAATACAATAATTTCAATAATAGCCAAAGACAGCAATTGGGAAATCGCGAGCAGCACAATTAAAAATATTGGAAGATATTTTATTGAGATTCCATGCAAAAACTACGTTGGCGAAGACATAGTTTTTAATTTGGATAATTTCGCAAGCGGACAGAATAAATGCCCAGATGTTATGGTTATTCCGAGTGTTAATTTTGATTTATCAGTTGAGTATAAACAAGAAGAGCAAGAAGAATTGAAAGAGCAAGAAGAGTATAAAAATATTGGCAGTTCTATTATTTTTCCGCCAACGCCCTGTATTAAAGCAGTTTATGATGAATGGCAGGAAACATGCGTGAACAATCGGCAATACCGCAATATAATTTCCATGATACCGAATAATTGTTTAATGACAGCGGAGCAAAAAGCTCAGACAAAAAGAAAATGCGGATTAACTGATACGGACGGGGAGATTAAAGCGCTTGGCATTGAATATTATGCCGACGGCAGTTTAATTCGCGGAAGCGATATGAAAGTTTATTTAATTGAAAAGCAAGTTAAAAGGCATATAGCAAACATAAAAGCGTTGGAAAAATTTACCGGGCAGGAAATTTTCAATGTTTCAGACGAAATAACGGATTTTTACCCGACAGGGCTTAAAATTTGCGTTGAATACCAAAACGGGGACTTGATACGCGGCAAAGATATGAGAATTTATGTTATTAAAAATAATAAAAAACGCTATATAAATTTAGAAGAACTGCAAAAATACGCAGGCAGAAAAATTTATAATGCGAGTAATCAGGTCTTGAATCAGTATTAATTTTTTTTACAAATTTTGCTCATTTTGCTATAATATAATTAGTTACCGTGTAAAAATGATTTTGTCGTAATTTATCTAATTGACAAAGTTTGTTATTTTAGCCAAAGCCCCGCTGATTTAACGCGGATTAGAACGCTGATTTAACGCGGAAAATAATGTTTTTACATACTAACTAATTAAAATTTACCCCTGTTAAATAATCCCGAGCACTCGGGATTTCTGCCAAGCAGGATTTAACCGGGCAAAAAACTATGAAAAAAAAGATTAATTTTTTATTGGCAAGCATAGTAATGTTTGGGATTGTTTTAAGTTTGGCTGGCGCGGCTTTAACTTCTCAGGCGGCGCCAGAGCCGATAGCAAGAAAAATTGTTGTTTTTAAATCAGGGGTTTTGAATGAGTCGGACAGAGAAGCCGTAATCAAAAAATTTGGCGGAGTGAAGATTAAAGATTTGAAATTAATCAACGGCAAAGCTGTTCTTTTGCCGCCAAAAGCGGAAAGAGCTTTAGCTAAAATGGAAGGAGTTTTAAGAATTGATGATGACGTGGTGGTTGAAGCTTTGGTACGGGGCGGTATTTCCGCCAAACCAGCTCCATCACAGCCGGCTGAAAAATTGCCTTGGGGCGTGGACAGGATTGACGCGGAAAAAGTTTGGGTTACCACTACCGGCGATCCAATTAAAGTGGCAATTATTGACACGGGCATTGAACTCGCGCATACTGATTTGGCCGCTAATATTAAGGGCGGTTACAACGCGATAAATCCCCTAAGATCAGCCAATGACGATAATGGCCATGGTACTCATGTAGCTGGAATTGTCGGAGCCATTGACAACGAAATTGGCGTCATTGGCGTTGGTCCGAAAATTGATCTTTACGCGGTTAAAGTTTTAGATAAAAACGGCTCCGGTTATCTTTCCGATATTATTGAGGGTCTTGACTGGGCGATTGATAACGAAATGCAAGTGGTCAATATGAGCTTAGGAACCGCTTCTAATGTCCTGTCGTTTCAAGATGCTGTTAAAAGAGTTAATGCCGCCGGCATTGTGCAAGTGGCGGCGGCCGGCAATTCCGGCAAAGCGGTAATTTATCCGGCCGCTTATTCGGAAGTAATCGCGGTCTCTGCGATAGATAAAACCGACACCATTGCTTCTTGGTCGTCTCGAGGTCCGGAAGTTGATTTAGCCGCGCCCGGAGTTTCCATTTATTCCACTTATAAAGGCCAGACCTACGCTACTTTAAGCGGCACCTCAATGGCTTCTCCCCATGTCGCCGGCGCCGCGGCTTTAGTTTTAACCCAAACCGCCAAATGCGACACTGACGGAAACGGCATTTGTTCTCCTTTGGAAGTCCAGCAAAGATTAGAAATCACAGCCGAAGATTTAGGCATTACAGGCAAAGACAATCTTTACGGTTTTGGTTTGGTTGATGCCGAACAAGCAATAATTCAATAATTCAAAAAAATTATAATAGGCAATAACAAAATCCGCCCAATTTTACGGCGGATTTTGGTTTTTTGCAAATTTTACTTATTTTGCTATAATATAATTATGAAGCTAGAAAAAAAGATATTGATATTTTTAACATAAAGTGTTAAAAATATTGTATAAGTTTTAACACTTTACCATGTTAAATAGGGGTTGCTGATTTTCCTAAATCTTCAGCCGGATTATTTTTTAAGAAATGCTATAAATTCATCTACGGAAATTTCTATGTCTCTTAAAATAGATTTAAGGGTGCCGGAAGCAATATCTTTGCCAGAGTGGATAGGAATTGTAGTTCTTCTTTTATTAGAATGCTTAAATTGCGCGTGGCTGCCAACCTGATGATGTTTAAAAAATCCCATTTTGTTTAAAATTTTAACTAATTCTTTGGATTTTAAAACAGGAAGTTTTGGCATAATATAAAATTAGCAATTACAAACAAGCTCTTTTTCAGTAAAAGTTTGGACAAGTTCAAAACTATCCTCTTCTTGAGGGATTGGTTCCTTGTCTATTAAAAGCCCTTGGACATGGCATTTAATTGCCTCTTTAAGATTTTTCTTTGTTTCCTGTAAAGTTTTCCCGCAAGTATGACAACCAGGCAGAGAAGGGACATATCCGTGAAAAGTATTATTTTCATCCGGTTCTATAATTGATCTAAAAGTATAAATACGCATAAAATTAAAAATTATTGAATTATTATTAATTTTATTGTATATTTAACAAATATAAATGTCAATAGCGGATATATTTTAACATTTTAATAAGTGATCAAGTCTTAAATCAGTATTAATGATTTTTTTGCAAATTTTACTCATTTTGCTATAATGTAGTTATGAAGATGAAGTCAGGAAAAAAAAGAAAAAAGGGCAAATATTTGCTGTTATATCTGATTTTAGCAAGCTTTATCGTTAAGCTGTTTGCTTTTATTTTTAAAAAAGAGAGGCGGGAAAAAATCATGGATAATTTCAAGGATTTTTTCAACAAAGAAAAAAAAGAAGTTGAAGAATTGGCAAACAACGAAGAAAGCTTTGAAAAATATTGCGGCGATTCAAGCTCAATCTTTAAGGATTATTTCATACCATGCGACAGCAACAGCAACAAGCCGAAAATTTTAAGAATCAGGGCTTTAACCGCTATTGTGGTTGTTTTGATTTTAATCAAATTAGCCGCGACCGGCTATTTGTTTTTTATATATCCCAGTAAGGCAAAAATGGCGGAGGAGATAAGCAAGCAGATTTTAGAGCTGATTAATCAAGAAAGGACGGCAAATAATTTATCGCCCTTGTCAACCGACCCCGCGTTAAATAACTCGGCCTTGGCCAAGGCGCGAGACATGCTTAATAATAATTATTTCGCGCACAAAAGCCCCGGCGGCAAAATGCCCTGGGACTGGATTAACAGGGGAGAATACGGTTATTTGTTTGTCGGGGAAAACTTGGCTATGAATTTCACTTCGGCCCAATCCGCCCATGCCGCTTTAATGCTTTCGGAAAGCCATAAAAAAAATATTCTGAACGACAAATACGCTGATATAGGGCTGGCTGTTTTGCCGGGCGTAATAGACGGCAAACAGACCAATATCTTGGTTGAATTGTTCGCTTCCAAAAAACCGATTCAATTGGCCGAAGCAAAAGCGCCGGAAGCGAAAACAGCGGCAGAGGCTCCAATAACGGCCGCCTTGCCGGATAACGCGCCTGTTTTTGTTTTGCCAACTAATATTGAAAAAACCGAAACCGAGCCCATCACGGAAAAATCGCAACCGGAAGCCGATCAGCCATTGAAAAGCGGGGATTTAACAGTCGTGTCAGGCGCGATAAACCCGGACGCTTTATCAGACAAGAAAAACGCCCAAGATATCAGCCCTAATCAAGCGCTTGAAAATAATGAAATCAGCGAAGTTAAATTCTTCGCGCCGCAAAAAAGCGAAAAAAACGCTTTAGCCGCGAAAATAATCAAGACATCCAGTTATATTTTTATTTTCGCTTTAGCCATAGTAGCCGTATCTTTGCTGATAAATATTTTTGTCAGAATCAGCATTCAGCACAAGCCGGTTATCGTCCAATCTCTTTTGGTTATAATTTTTATTACCGGTTTGCTTTTTACCAAACTTCACTTTTTGGAAAATATTTTGGATAAAATAGCGGTTTTGTGAGAAGCAATAATAATTACTATAATACAGTTTAGACTGTAGAAGAATCAGCGTTATATCAGCGTAGCTATCCGCGTAAATTCAGCGAAGCCGTATAAAGCCAAAATGAAGCTGATCTTTCCATGAAAGTGATATTAAAATAATTTTTATACACTCTAACAGTTATGACACATAAAAAAGGGCTATCGTCCAAAGAGGCGAAAAAACGGCTCGCGGAATACGGAAGCAACGCGATAAAAGAGGTGGCAAAAAAATCATCTTTAGAAATTCTTTTCAGGCAGGTAAAAAGCAATTATATAGTTTATTTCTTGCTGGCGGCCATGCTTATTTCTTTTTTTGTCGGCAAAAATTTAACCGCTTATGTTATTCTGTGCGTAATTTTGCTTGTCGTGTTTACCGGTTTTATCCAGGAATATAAAGCGGAAAAAGCGATTGACGCGTTAAAAAAAATGATCACGCCGATTTCAGTCGTAATTCGGGATGGCCGGGAGGGAGAAGTTCCCACGGAAAAGCTTGTTCCGGGAGATATATTGATTTTAAGAACAGGGGAAAGGATTCCGGCTGATTGCGTTGTGCTTGAAGAAAGGGGGCTTTATGTCAATGAATCCGTTCTAACCGGAGAATCTAAGGAGGCGAAAAAGACCGCGCCCGTAAAACGCGATAATTATAAAGACGAAAACACTCTTTTTATGGCTTCTTTTGTGGTTGGCGGAAAATGCGCGGCCGAGGCGGTTCATACCGGCATGAACACAAGATTCGGCAAAATTGCCGGCATGATTTCCACAATAGAAAAAGAACTGCCTTTGCAGAAAAAAATCAATAAAATCGCCAAATATATGGCGATTATCGGAGTCTCGGTTTCTTTGCTTACCGGTTTGCTGATTATTCTTAGAAGCGATTTAATCAACAATGAACTTATTGTCAATATCCTTATTTTAGTCATAGCCCTTTCGGTTTCCGCTTTTCCTGAAGGGTTTCCTGTTGTTTTAACCAGCACTCTTGCCATGGGCCAGTTTAGAATGGCTAAAAAAAACGCGATTATAAACAGAATGTCAATTATAGAAACATTGGGAGAAACAACGGTAATTTGTTCCGACAAGACAGGGACAATCACCAAGGGAGAAATGACAGTGGGAAAAATTTACGCTTTTGATAAATTTTACGATGTATCCGGCGTAGGCTATGAAGCCGAAGGAGATATTATTTTAAATAATAAAAAAATTTCCGATGAAGAAAAAAAATCTTTTAATCTGCTGTTAAAGACCGCGGTGTTGTGCAATGACGCCAGCATGAAAAAAACAGGAAAAGATAATATTTATTCAATTATTGGCTCGCCTACGGAAGCGGCTTTGCTGATTTTAGGAGCCAAGGCCAATGTGTTTAAAGAAGATTTTAAGTGCAGCGTGCAGGAAGAAATCCCGTTCAGCTCTGAAAGAAAAATGATGACAGTGCTTTGCGATGAAGGCAAGGATAAAAAATCATACGTTTATTCCAAGGGAGCTCCGGAGGTTATATTGGAAAAATGCGCTTATTGGCAGGGGAAAACCGGAGTTTTTAAACTAATGGCGAAGGACAGGCGAAAAATTTCAGCCGCCGGCCGAAAAATGTCCAAAGAAACTTTAAGGGTTCTGGCTCTTGCCTGCA
The DNA here is from genome assembly GCA_030693295.1 of bacterium. Taxonomy (GTDB): domain Bacteria; phylum Patescibacteriota; class Patescibacteriia; order Patescibacteriales; family VMTK01; genus JAHIME01. The sequence continues at coordinate 4,120 of JAUYAT010000038.1, read as the reverse complement.
AACAGGTAAGCAGCGCGAAAAATGAATTGGAAAATAATTTAGTGTTTTTGGGATTGACAGGAATGCAAGATCCGCCCAGAGAAGAGGTGAAAAACGCTTTGATTTTATGCGAAAAAGCCGGAATAAAAGTAAAAATGATCACCGGCGACAACAAAGAAACAGCCATGTCTATCGCCGAATGCGTCGGGCTTGGCTCCGGAGAGATTTTGGAAGGCAAAGACATTGATAACTTATCCGATGAGGAATTAACCGCCAATGTTAAAAAAACATCAATTTTTGCCAGAGTAAGGCCGGAGCATAAATTAAGGATTGTAAGGGCGCTCAAGCAGGCCGGGGAAATCGTTACAATGACCGGCGACGGAGTAAACGACGCGCCTGCCCTGAAAGAAGCGCATATCGGCGTGGCTATGGGCATAAACGGAACTGATGTTTCCCGTTCAGTGGCTGATATGATCCTTAAAGACGATAACTTTGCCACTATCGTGGAGGCCGTCAAGGAAGGCCGGACGATTTTTAATAACATTCAAAAATTCGTAACTTATCAGCTTTCCTGCAATTTTGCCGAACTGCTTATTTTGTTCGTCGGGGTGCTGTTGGCGCCTGTATTCGGCTGGGCCATCCCTCTGTTGCTGGCTCTGCACATACTTTTTATGAATATAGTCACTGATAATTTACCGGCTATTACTTTGGGTTTTAATCAGTCCTCAAACGATCTTATGAACGACGGTCCGCGCGTAAAAGCCGAAATTTTAAATAAAAAACTGATTTCTTTGCTTATATTGACCGGAAGCATAATGGCGTTTTTCACTTTGCTGGCATATTATATTTTCTTTAATGTTTTGGGGCAAACCATGGAAGTCGCCAGATCCACGGCTTTGTTGGCGCTGATTATCCTTGAGATAGCGGCGGCGTTTAATTACAGATCTTTCCGCAAGCTTACGTTGAACAGATCGCCGTTTGTCAATAAACATTTGGTCTGCGCCTCAGGCGCGTCAATATTTTTTACGCTTCTTATTTTTTATTCGCCTTTGAGCCGCGTGTTTGAAACAACCCCCTTGCGCTTTATCAGCTGGATGACAGCAATCGGTTTTGCTTTTATCTTTTTATTTTTGTTTGATATGATGAAAATTTTAAGCCGAAGTTACAAAAAATTATTTTAAATAAATTATTAATTAATTAACTAACAAAAAATTTATGAGCAATGTATTTGATGTTGAAAAAATTGAAAGCCTAAAAAAAATAAAAAAGAATTTTTTCTTTATTACCGCTGTCTTTGTATCCGTAATTATTATTTTTGGCTCTATGGGGACAATCGGCGCCGGCGAGAGGGGAATTCTATTGCAATTCGGGGCGGTTAAAGACAGGGTATTTGACGAGGGTCTTTATTTTAAAATTCCCTTTGTTCAGCAAGTTGTTAAAATTGACGTAAAAATGCAAAAAGATGAAGTGCCGGCCAGCGCGTCTTCTAAGGATTTGCAGATCGTCACTTCTAAAATAGCCATCAATTATCACCTTTCTCCCGATAAAGTAAATAATATTTGGCAAGATGTTGGAAAAGATTATAATTCTCGTATTATCTCGCCATCCATTCAGGAAGCGGTGAAAGCCGTAACCGCCAGATTCACCGCCGAAGAGCTGATTATTAAAAGAGAAGATGTTAAGGAACAGATTAAAATTAATTTGGCTGAAAGATTAATTAAAAACAATATCATAGTGGATGAAATTAATATCACCGCTTTTGATTTTTCACAGTCGTTTAACGAAGCTATTGAGGCGAAAGTCACGGCGGAACAGCTGAAATTAAAAGCCGAAAGAGATTTGGAAAGAATAAAAATTGAAGCCGATCAGAAAGTTGTTGAAGCGGAAGGCAAGGCAAAGGCAATCAAAACCGAAGCGCAGGCCTTAATGTCTAATCCTCAGGTAGTGGAGTTGCGCTGGATAGAGAAGTGGGATGGAAAAGTGCCGGCTTATTGGGGGTCGGCGAGTCCGTTTATTGGAATAAACAAATAGAATGAATACTGCCGCTTTTACCATAATATAATCATGAAATTTATCCGCGATAAACAAAACAAAAAAACAGTCGTAGCGATGTCCGGAGGTGTTGATTCATCAGCCGCCGCTTTATTATTAAAAAAACAGGGCTATGAAGTAATCGGCATGTTTATGCGCCTTGCCCCGTTAGATATGAAAAATTATCTAACGGGGTGGAGCGTTAACGAGGAAGACAATGAAGCCGCGGCGCGGCGAGTATGCCAAAAATTAAACATCAAATTTTATCCGATAAATTTAACGCAAGAATTCAGAAAAGAAGTAATGGATTATTTTCTTGACAGCTACGCCCAAGGGCTCACTCCCAACCCCTGCGTAAAATGCAACCAATTTATAAAATTCAACGGCCTGCTTAAACTTGTTGAAAAATTGGGCGCTGATTATTTGGCGACGGGACACTATGCCCGCTTACGGCGGGAAATCCCAAATTACAAATCCCAAATCCCAAATAAATTACAAAATATACGTTTAATGCCTTCTTGTCATTCCCGCCCGCTTCGCCGGAGCTTCAGCGAGGCGAGCGCAAGCGGGAATCCAGGAGATAGCGGCAGAAATGTAAATAACAGATTAAAAGTTATCAACCTTCATCCGGCTCTCGCCTGGATTCCCAATCCCCGGCCGCGCACCGCGCAGTGGGGCAGGCAAGTTGGGAATGACAATGTAGTTTATAAGCTATGTCGCGGAAAAGATGAAAATAAGGACCAATCTTATTTCCTATACAATTTAACGCAAAGGCAGTTAGCGCGCGTTTTATTTCCTTTGGGCGATTATGCCAAAGAAGAAGTTAGAAAAATCGCTGACAGGGCCAAACTGCCGTATTTAACAAAAGAAAGCCAGGACATCTGCTTTTTAAAAGGCGACCATAATGATTTTTTGCGCCAGCATCTGAAATTAAAACCAGGACCGATTATACTCGAAACAGAGGGATTAGGGAAGGTGATAGGCAAACATCAGGGCTTGCCGCTTTACACAATCGGCCAGAGAAGGGGAGTGGAAATCGGCGGCATCGGCCCGTTTTATGCCGCAAAATGCGATTATAAAACCAATACGCTTTATGTGGTAAGCGGCCGGGATGATCCGGCTTTATACAGCGATGAATTAATCGCCAAAGATGTAAATTGGCTAGCCGGGCAAGAGCCGAAATTGCCCTTGGCCTGCGAAACGGTAATAAGATACAGGCACAAGCCGGTAAAATGTATTATAACAGTAGGAACAGGACAGTGTCCTGTTCATGCAAATAAATATTTAATTAAATTTAATAAAGCGCAAAGGGCCATAACACCGGGCCAAAGCGCGGTATTTTATAAAGGCGATGAATTGTTGGGCGGTGGAGTAATCCAAGACACAACATCCATCTAACATCTAAACAAAAAAATCCGCCATGGGCGGATTTTTTATATGTAAAATAATTTTGGAAAAGAAAAAGATTGGTAGCGTTTTCGTGTTTGTTGATTGTGATTGAAGTTTGTTTGTTTGTTTGGTTGGTTGTTGTGTCGTGGTGTGTTGGGTTTTGGGTTTTGAGGTGTTGTTTTTTTGGTGGGATGTTGTGTGTTGCGGGGTTTTGGGAGGTGGGGTTTTTTGTTTTGTTTGGGAAGGCGGGGAAAGTGGTGGATATAGTTCTAAGCCCTTAAGACTCAAAACTATATCCGCCAACTTATGCCCTGTTCCCTTAAACTTCAATCTGCTACCAATCTTACTTATATAATAGCATACCAAAATAATATGTCAAGTCCTTAATATTAGCCAAAAAATTATTTGCCAGATGGCGGATTAATAAGTTATCCACAGCCGTTGCTTTAAATGAATAAATTGAGACCGTTGAATAATTAAATTTACCCCCTCCTCTGTCATTCCCGCCCGCTTCGCCGGAGCTTCAGCGAGGCGAGCGCAAGCGGGAATCCCCCGGCCGCGCAACGCGCAGCGGGGCAGGCAGGAGTGAGCCGTAAAAACACGAATAATTAATAAAAAGTTTAATATTTTTAATACTTTTTATCTATTTTCTTGTTCATGCCGCTATCTCCTGGATTCCCAGTCAAGCTGGGAATGACAAAGAGAGGGAATTATTCAACAG
>JAUYAT010000034.1 GCA_030693295.1 bacterium | reverse complement strand
TTTCCTTATTTAACGCTTTAAGCCTTTCTTTCTGGATCTCAATTTGTTTCTTCAATCGCGATTTTTGAATCGGGCCAAGAGGCGCATTGGCAAGGTGGTTCTCATCATTTCTAATTGAAATACGCAAATATCTTATCTCATTATGACTTTTTCCATCCCACATAAGATAACCTCCTTGAACTTATTGGTTTAGAGCTTCCTAAAAATATTTGTTTTAAAAGAGCAATATTTCAGACAACGTATCGGGATATCTGAAGTTCGGTTTGAAATTTTTGCTATAATTGCGCGGATGCGCCAGCGGAAATTTAAAACCGAATTTGCGTGAGCAAGTAAAAAAATTATGAAAATAATTATTTGCTCAGAAAAATATTCATTTTTTTATTAACACTATCACTCTCTCCAATGACTCTGACTTCTACCACGGGTCTGCCAAATGACGTATTGGATTGTTCTCTTAATATCTCAAGTTCCTTGTTTAAGATTAATTTTTCAAGAGCAGTTCTACATTTATTAAAACCAGGTTGATTAGTTTCTGGCGCATCGACACTGACAAGACGATAATGTATTTTATCCTCGCCTACGAATGTGTCACCATCAATTATAGATTTTACTTTAATTGTTTTCATAATTTTTTTACTTGCGAACCAGATATCCCGTGTTAGGCGATGTTACGCCCGACTTCCTTGATTATCATGTTGTTAATATCAAGTTCCATTATCACAACTGCATTTAGTAAATGAAAATATGTTCTGACATAGTATTCAGCTAAGCTTTCTTTTCTCTTAGGATGATTATCTTTTCTCAAGACAATTATTTTTTTAGAGTCGGCTGACGCGTGAGAAAGATATAAAACAGCTTCATTTAAAAAGGCGGTTTTAGCACTTGGGATATTTCCGGTTTCTGTCCACGAATAATTTTTACATTCTACAATAATAGTTCCATTTTCAGAAACTAAATCAAAATTATGTGCTTTAGGTGGCGTGCCGATATTTATAGATCGCTTTTTGAAGCTTGTTTTATATTTTTTTTCTAAAGCTTGGCTGACCTTTTCTTCAAAGTCTCTGCCTTTTTTTGGATTGTAGGAATTTGATAATGGCATAATGCAAGGGCGTAATTTCGCCTAACTCGTTTATATGCGAACAAATATTCGTTTAATGTGTTAATAATTGTATGAAATACGAATATTTGATATAATTGAAATGTGATGATCTGTTTGTGTATAAGTTAATTTTAACAAAAATTAAATGAATTTGCAAGAATTAATGGATAAAATTAAAGATGAGCTAAAACTTCGGAACTATAGCCGAAAAACTGTTAAGAGCTACCTTTTTTGTTTATCCGACTATTTTAAACACATTAAAAATGTTAAAAGAGAGCCGGATGTTATGATTATAAAAAAATACTTGCTTGAAAAACAGGGCAGGGGGTTGTCGTCGCAGACCATTAACCTTTATCTTCAAGCCATAAAATATTTTTATCGCGAAGTGTGCAAGATTAATGAGAATATTGATATTAAATTCGCGAAGACGCCATCAAAACTTCCGGTAGTTCTTTCACGTTTGGAAATAGAAAAAATTATCGGAAATATCACGAATCAAAAACATAAATTAGTAATTGCGCTGGCTTACGGGTGCGGATTAAGAGTTAGCGAAGCCGTCAATTTAAAAATTAAAGACATTAATTTGAATGAACTTACGGCGCATTTAAAGGGCGCGAAAGGGAATAAAGACAGGATTACGATTTTTCCGGAAAAATTTAAAAATGATATAATGAATATGATTGCGGGGAAAATAGGAAATGAGTATTTGTTTGTCAGCCAGCTTGGCGGAAAATTAACTGAGCGCTCGGCGCAGAAGATATTTGCAATCGCCCTGAAAAAAGCGGATATTAAGAGAGAAGCGACTTTTCATTCTTTGCGCCACAGCTTCGCGACCCATTTGCTGGAAAATGGCGTTGATGTTCGCTATGTGCAGGAACTTTTAGGGCATCAAAATATCAGGACAACGCAGATTTATACGCATGTTACGAATCCGAGCATTAGAAATATTAAAAGTCCGTTGGTTTGAAAACCTCACCCCAGCCCTCTCCTTGCGAAGGAGAGGGAGAAAAAATATGAAAAAAGTTGCCATAATTATAGCGCCAAATTACAAAGACTACGCCAAAAAATATTTGGACGGCTGCGCTCTGAGCTTGCGGAAGCAGGATTGGCAAGGCGAGATGAAGATTTTCATCACTGACAATGAAAGCAGCGAGGAAAGTTTTAATTATCTAAAAAGCAAATTGCCGGAGGCGGAAATTATTATAAACAAAAATAACGACGGCTTTGCTAAAGGCAACAACGACGCGATGAAGCGGGCGATTGCGCAAGAGTTTGATTATATTATTTTATTTAACATGGATACGGTTGTGGAGAGCGATTGTGTTAGCGAATTGGTGAAAGTTGCCGAAAGCGGCGAAAATATCGGGGCGGTACAGGCGAGATTAATGTTGTGGCCGGATAAAGAGAAAGTAAACAGCTTAGGCAACGCGACGCATTTTTTGGGGTTTGGGTATTGCGAGGGATATAATACGAGAATTACGAATTACGAATTAAGAATTAAGGATATTTTTTATCCAAGCGGTGCGGCTGTTTTATTTAAAAGAGAAGTTTTGGAAAAAGTCGGCTTGTTTGACGAGGAGTTTTGGATGTATAACGAGGACCAGGATTTGGGTTGGCGGATTTGGCTTGCCGGCTGGAAATCCGTTTTGGCGCCCGATGCGGTCGTTTATCATAAATACCAATTCGCCAAATCAATCAAGCAGTATTATTGGATGGACAGAAATAGGATTATAGCCATAATAAAGAATTATCATTTTTTAACACTGCTTTTAATTCTGCCGCCGTTTGTTATAATGGAATTAGGGCTTATTTTGTTTTCCTTGAAAACCGGCTGGTTCAAAGAAAAAATCAAAGTTTGGAAATATTTTTTAACTCCGGCCAAATGGAAATATTTATATAACGCAAGGAAACAAGCCCAGAGCCTGCGCAAAGTTAAAGACAGGGATATAGCGAAGATGATAACCGGAAAAATTTGGTATCAGGAGATAGATGATGTTAAGTTGAGATTGATTAATCCTGTATTTGAATTTTATTGGTTTTTGGTGAAATTATTGATATGGTGGTAAAGCAAAAAATTTTGAATTTTGAATTTTGAATAAATTTTTAATGATTTAATTTTAAAAATTAAAAATTAGAAATTATTGCTATGGACATAAGCATCGTCATATTAAACTACAAAAGCAAGGGGCTGGCTTTGAATTGCGTAAAGTCAATAAAAGAGGCGGATTTTGATAATTTAAAACATGAAATTATCGCGGTTGACAATAATTCCGGCGATTATATCGGAAAAATTCTGGCCTGGCAATATCCGGATGTAAAGTTTATTCAAAATAAAAGCAATTTAGGCATGGGCGCGGGCAACAATGCCGGCGTCAGGCAAGCAAGCGGAAAATATGTCGCGATTATGAATCCCGACACTTTGGTTTTTAAAGATACTTTTAAAAAATTATACAGTTATATGGAATCTGAACCGGAAGCCGGCATAGCCGGACCCTTGCAGTTTAATCCGGACAAAACAATCCAAGATTCCTGCTACCGCTGGCACGGCCTCTTAACCCCGCTTTACAGGCGCACCCCGCTCGGCAAGCTGAAAAGCGCTAAAAAAGATTTGAGTAGATTTTTAATGAAAGATTTTGACCATCAATCCGTCCGCGAAGTGAATTGGCTTTTGGGCTCGTTTTTATTCTGCCGCGCCAAGGGCTTAAAGCAAGCGGGCTTGTTTGACGAAAGATTTTTTATGTATTTTGAAGATACTGATTTATGCCGCCGCTTTTGGCAAAAAGGATGGAAGGTTGTTTATTGCCCGGAAGCTAAAATTATCCATAATCACGCGAGGGAAAGCGCTCAAGAACCGTGGTATAAATTTTTTTGGAGCAAAGCCAGCCGCTGCCATATTATTTCATGGTTTAAATATTTAAATAAATGGAAATAAAATTTTATGCTAAAAATCAAAAAAGCCATTCTTCCCGTTGCCGGTTTCGGCACAAGATTTCTGCCCGCCACCAAGGCCCAGCCCAAAGAAATGCTGCCGGTGGTTGACAAGCCGGCGATCCAATACTTGGTGGAGGGGGCGGTGGAAGCCGGCATTGAGGAAATAATTTTCGTAACCGGCCGCGGCAAGCGGGCCATAGAAGACCATTTTGATTATTCTTTTGAGCTTGAGCACACCTTGGTGGAAAAGAATAAAATGGACCTGCTTAAAAAGGTGCGCGAAATATCGGAGCTGGCCAAATTTACGTATGTCCGCCAGCCGATGCCGCTGGGAGACGGGCACGCGATTAATTGCGCCGCGCATTTAATCGGCGGCGACGAGCCGGTTTTGGTGATGTTCGGCGATACTTTGTATGACGCGAAAGTTCCGATTGCCAAGCAGGTGATTGATACTTTTAACAAATACGGCGATCCCGTTGTCGGCTTATCGGAGGTTGAAAGAAAAGAAGTAAGCAAGTTCGGCGTCATAGACGGCATTGATTTGGGCGGCGGCAATTATGAAATTAAAAGATTTGTGGAGAAGCCGCCGGTTGATAAATCGCCGTCAAATTTGGTCGCGGTGGGAATTTATGTCATCACCCCGGAGGTTTTTAAAATTTTAGGAAAAATGAAGTCCGGCAAATCCGGAGAAATCAGATTAGCCGATGCTTTCAATATAATGCTTAAAAATAAAAAGCCTCTTTATGGAAAGAAGCTGGAAGGCGAATGGCTTGATACCGGCAATAAATTCAACTTTATCAAGGCGACGCTCAAACTGGGCCTGAAAGACAAGGAAATAGGGAAAGATTTGAAAAAATATTTAAGAAAATTAAGCAAGGAATTATAATTCAACTCAGTTGAAATTAATTTATTGGATGCTCAATTTATACAGCCCTTCCTGGTTGCCTATTTTCGCGTAAAAATATAAAATATCTCCCGCTTGGCTTAAAATCGGAAAGGCGATTTTATCCAGCTTGATTATTTCCGTGATATTATATTTATCCCGTTCATCAAGCTCTATGGCATTGACCGCGTTTTCCACGCAATAAATTATATAGTTATTGCTTGGATGCCAAACAACCCCCGTGATTATTTGGCTGATGCGCGTGAGCAGTGTTTTTTTATTGGCGTTAAGGTCAAACAGCCAAATTTCAAAATCATTGGCATAAAGAAGCTTGTCGTCGTTAACCCAGTAAGCGTATTTAATATTATTAATCGTTTCCCGCAAGGGGGAGTAAAAAGAAGAAAAGGGGTCAATTAAGTAAAGAATTTGATGAGTTTCGTCGTAAAGATTAAGCAATTTGTGGTTAGGGTTAATAAAATAAAAATCAGTTGAACTTGGCAAATCAACGGTTCTTATCAGCTGTCGGGAGCCAATGTCAAAAATATTTAAGTTCGTGGCGCCGCCCAGCCGGCTTATAAAATAGAGATAATTATTTTTAATTAAGTAATCTTCAAATTGCTGGCCTTCTAAAATTATTTGATTTGTTTTTGTTGACAGCGTAAAGCTGTTGATATTATTTTTATCTTGATAATACAATTTGTCATCGCTGGCTATATCCCACCTAATGCCGCCTATTTTGTTTTTAGTTTTAATAAAGTCTCCTAAATCAATCCCGGGCGTTTCGGATTCTTTAATATTTTCAAGATTAACTACCGTTGTATCAAATAATATTTTTTTGCCGCTGGGCGCCCAGGAAAAAGCGGCGCCGCCGCCCGAGGACGCGGCTAATTTTGTTTGTTTTTCATCGGCCAAATTTAGAATTAATATTTGTCCATTGGTTGAAACGGCTATTTTATTTTTATCCGGCGAAGCCGTTGCGCCGCTTATTCCGCCTTGCGCAAGCAGCATGGGCAAATCTTTTTTAAACAGATACACATCCTCGGCATAAGTTGAGGCGCCGGGATAAATGGTTAATTTTTTTTGCCAGGGCCAATAGCCGTCAAGCTCCAGTTTTAAATTATACTCCCCGGGCAGAAGCCCTTTTATTTTAGCCGGAGTTCCGCTAAAACCGCTTTCATCCGATATATATTTTTTTAAAAATGTTTGCTGTGGCTTGTCGTTAATAAATATTTTAGCTCCCCGCGGCTCGGAATCTAAAATAAAAGCGCCGGTTTTCTGCAGCTTAACGCCTTTTAAGCTGAATTTATAGCCGGCGGCATAAAAAAGCGTCATCGGCGTGATGATGAGAAAGGCGATTATAAAAAAAATATATAAAATTCTGCGGGTTGTGAGAGACATATTGTTTATATCATATCGCATATTGCCTATAATTTCAAGCATTTTGTTTTCGCGAATATTTTTTATCCACGATTTCTTTTGCCATTTCCATATCGCGGATCGCTTGGGGAGAGAGCTGATATTTTGCGCGCAGGTATTGAGCAATTTCCGGCAGATCGCTTTCATAAGAATCAATAAAGCCGGCTTCTTTCAGCAATGATGAAACCGGGATGCCGTAGAATTTTGAGAACTTTACCAAAGTTCCAATGCCGATAGTTTTGAAGGTATCGCCGGTTTCAATTTTGGCAAGGTAGCTCGGAGCGATTTTGCAACTTTTGGCCACGCTGCGAATACTCAATCCCTGCTCTTGGCGAAGTTGTTTGAGATACTTTCCCAGCCTTGTGATTTCGCGTGAGATGTATTTTCTTGGTTTCCCCATAGTAAAAAATAAAAGTTTTTAATTTTGCCGGCCTGCCTGCAGGGTCGAATGACCCTGTGGATAACTTTCGTCTCTCTCTTTCTTGCAAAGAATATTATATTCTCTCTTGTTCTCTTGTAAAGAATATCATAAAATAAAAATAAATACAATTGTGGATAGACTGTTCTCTATAAAGAACAAAATACGAAGAAAAATTAAGAAAATAAGCCAATGTATCTTATGGGCAACATTGGCGATGTTCTCTTTTAAGCTTGATATGTAAGAGATTAGAGACACTTTGCCTTGCCCGGCATAAATTCTTGACAGCTATTGCGGGCAACCTTAATAGTTGGTATAATGAAATTGTAATCCGCTATTCAATATAATACAAATTTTTATGGAGGGAATAAATCAAAATTTTGAAAGTTTAAAAAATGGCTTGATCAGAGAGAGAGAGAGAGAGAGAGAGAGAGAGAGAGAGAGTACTTCTTACCGGCTCGATTTGCTAAAGTTTTTATTATTGAAAACAAATCTTCGTTACTAAAACTTGGTGGCGGAGTTTTTTGTTTTTAAAAAAAATTTTAGAAATAGAAAAAATTGAAAAATAACAAAAAAGCCCTTAATTGTGGTTGGACACAAAGCGAGGCTATAAAAGAATGTAAAATAGATGCGCTATTGTCATTCTTTTACAGTCTTAGTGTGTTCAGACACAGTTAAGGGCTTTTTTATTTGCGCTGTAAAAAATACAGTTTAGATATCTGAGTGGGGTGAAGGAGGGCCAGATAGATGTAGGAGGACTAGTTCCAACCACTTCCTATAAATTCCAACCACTCCTTACACCCCATTCAAATATCTAAATCAACTAAATACCTTAGCATCATTTAAAGATTTCGTCAATGGCAACAGTCCGATGTCACTTAAATAAGCGAGTAAGCAAGCCCTAAAATTTAAAAAGGTCGATTAGGGCAAAGATAAAAAATTAATTAAAATTAAAAAAAAACATATGGCCGTAGAAAAATCAATGTCCAGCTCCAGCTTGGTGGAAGTGATTGACCGCATTCTTGACAAGGGCGTGGTGATTGACGCTTGGGTAAGAATTTCGTTAGTGGGAATTGAGCTTCTGGCGATTGAAGCCCGAGTAGTGATTGCTTCAGTTGAGACCTGGTTGAAGTACGCTGAAGCAGTCGGTTTGACTGCCAGCGCCGCTTAATATTAGAGCATATTGGATAGGGCGCCCTTTAGATTGGTAGAAGCACTATAAAGTCCTCCCACAACCCATATGGGTAAAATCGAGAGCGTGCCTTAGACAATATAAATGCAAAAATTAAAATATAAAAATGAATCTAATCAGAATAATTTTATAATTTTAATTTGCCATTTTACATTTTAATTTTTGCATTTTGAACTTTTGAGAGATATTTATGAAAGAATTAATGAAAAAAGAATCAGGCGAGACCGAGAAGCGAGACCTAAGAGATTTAGCAAAGGACATTATTGTCTCGTATGACGCGCGGGTGAGAGTAGTCGGAGAGATTGTGGAAGACACTCATAAGGCGCTGAACGGATTTAGGAAAAATAGGGAGGAGATGAGTGATAATCTTCGGGAGGTTTTAGCAAAATCCGAGTCGCTTCGCAAAAAAGATTTTAGCGCGATGATGCGGGATATTTTATTGACCCAGCATAAAAGAGAAGAAAATGTGAAAAAAATGCTGGCTGATTTCAGAGAGGAAGAGACCCGAGTGGTAGAACATTTAAAAGGGCTGCTTAAAAGAGGCGAGGAACTTCGCTTGGCAGATTTCAAAAAAACTTTAGTCCGCATACGGCAGGATCAGGCATCAAGAGAAGCAAATACCGGAGAGCAAGTTAGGGCCGAGCTGGCAACTATGCAGAGCGAAGTCTATAAGATGCTGGAAGCATTTAAAAAGGAAAGGGAAGCGGCGGCGGAAGAGTGGAAGAAGATATCGCCGCTGCTTGATAAAAAAAAGGATTTATAAATTAAAATTTATGGCAAAAAAGACAACCAAAAAATCTGCTTGCAACTACCGAACAATCACTTGCGCTTTTTGCAAAGGAAAGGGCAAGGATCCGTTTGAGGTTCCGTCAAAACTTTCCAACTGCCAAGTTTGCAATGGCAGGGGCGCGGTTCAAGTGGTGGAGCCGGTGGAAATTTGTCCCTATTGCAAAGGAAGCGGCATTTTCTTTAACCACCGAATGCCTTGCGCCGTATGCGGCGGGAAAGGCATGGTAACGAAGATCAGGGGGGAGAAAAGATGCGCTAAGTGCAAAGGCGACGGAAGAGAACCGGGAAGCGATCTTCCTTGCGCGAGTTGTTATGGATTGGGAGCGATATAGAAAAGGAATTATTTATTAACGAATTAACGCATTCAATCTGTTAATTTTTCAATAATCCATCCTTAGCCCCTCTCAAGAGGTGAATAATCGGTGAAAATCAGCAGAGCCTAAATAAAATCATTCAAATGCCTATTATCAAAACAAAAACAATAAGAACAATGAGAGAAATATGGGATGAAGAAAGGAAATTAAAAAAAGAGAAACGCGAAAAAGAACAATATTTCCGCTCCGTCGCGCAGTCCGCCAGCTGGCGGAGGACTGCGGCGAGAAAGCGAGCGGAACAACTTACGAAGATCAGAAAATACTATCTTGAACATTTAGAATTAAAGAAAGTGGCGTTGGATTTCTTTCCGGAGTATGAGAAGTATTTAGGAGAGGCGGGGTTTTTGAAGGTTTAACAATTCAAACAAATAAATTTTTATAAATAACTAAAGAAATAACTAAAGGTCGACAAAACAATTAGCATTAACTAATCAACATTAATCAATTTAACAAAAAAATATGTCATACGCACAAGAAATGAAAAGTTTAGTAAGCGATATTAAAACTTCCACAAAAGATCGCTTGCAATTCGTTAGAGATAATAAAGCGGACACGCGCGAGCTTCTTTCGCGACTTGATAAGGAATTAATAGATAATAAAGCGGACACGCGCGAGCTTCTTTCGCGATTTGACAAAGAATTAAAGGAAGTGGCGCAGGAACTGAAGAATTTTTTGGATAAGAGCGAAAAGGACAGAATGGCAGATTTCAGTAAAATGATAAAGGACATTCAAGCAAGAGTAGCTGATGTATTAGAAGATTCCAGGAAACTTATTGTAAGATTTAGCGGAGAAAGCAAAGAAAGAGCGGCTGATGTGAAAGAGTTGCTTAGTCGCTTTGACAAGGAAATGAAAGAAATAGCAAAGGACTTGAAGGATTTGCTGGCTAAAAGCGAACAAACCCGTATGGTTGATTTCAAGACTATGATGAAAGATATAGAGTCGCAAATACCTGTTATCCAAAAGCATGTAGCGGATTTGTTAGGCGATTACGCAGAAGAGCGAAAAGAAGCGCGCGCAAACTGGGGGGTATTAAGGAAGCAGGAGAGAGCGATTGCGGCGGGAGAAGAAGCCGAGGAACCAAAAAAAGCAGCAAAAAAAGCAAAAAAGCATAAAGCTAAATAAATTCTAAAGGCCTGCCCGCAATGCCTGAGCATAGCGATGGCAGGCGGGTCGAAATATTCGGAATCGCGCAAGATTCTGGCAAGATTCCGACTTGAACATTAATTTTAATTGAATTACCAATATGTCTTATTTATCATCAGATGAAGAACAAGCAATTATTGAGCCACGGCCAGTGGCTGGCTTTGTGGAGACTTCGTATATCAAGGATATTAGCAAGCGGGCGTTGAATTATATTAAGGCGGGTTTTCCCGTGCATTTAAGAGGCGCTTCAGGAACAGGAAAAACCACCTTGGCTTTGCACTTGGCGCAAAAGATTGGCCGTCCGGCAGTGTTGATTCATGGCGATGAGGAATATTCTACCTCTGATCTTATTGGCGGAGAGCATGGCTACCGTTACAAATATTTAAGAGACAATTTTATTCAGAGCGTCCTTAAGAAAGAAGAGAACTTCTCAAAACAGTGGATGGATAATCGTCTGACTATCGCGGTAAAAAACGGCTTTACCCTTATTTATGACGAGTTCACTCGATCCCGGCCGGAAGCAAACAACACCTTGCTTTCCATCTTGCAAGAAGGGGTGATGGATTTGCCGATGGCCAGACAAGGGCGGGAATCTTATTATCTTAAGGCTCATCCGCAGTTTGTGGCTATTTTCACCTCAAATCCTGAAGAATACGCGGGGACAAATAAAGCTCAAGACGCGTTGCGCGATAGAATGGTAACTATGGATTTAAGGCACTTTGACAAGAATACGGAAATTGCCATCACTCAAGCCAAATCCGGTCTAGATCGAAAAGATACCGAGAAAATTGTCAATATCGTCCGAGCGCTTCGCGATTCCGGGGAATATGAATTCGCGCCAACTGTTCGCGGCTCAATAATGCTGGCAAAGTCCCTCAAGACTAACGGAGGCGCAGTGTTGGCTTCCAGCCGCTTGTTCCGCCAGTTAGCCCAGGATATATTGGCATCGGAAACAACGCGATTGGGCTCGCAAGATCACCATAATAAGGTGAGAAAAATAGTAGGAGAATTAATCACCAAACTTTGTTAATTAATTACACACAAATCTATGGAAAAAATAAACGCTAATCTCTCGGGGATCCACGACTTAAAAAGCGCGGGTTCAACCGGGCTAAGGTCTATTCCTCACTCATCAAAGTCGGCTTTTTTAGACCTGTATATGCGTCAAAATAAGAGAGACCGGCTTGAGAAAGAAAAAATAAGATTGCAAAAAAAAGGGAAGCAGATCGATAAAAATTTAACCGTAATTAATACGGGCATGGCTAAACTTCTTAAAATTGCCACTGCTGGGAGCAAGGGATTGAGTAAAATTAGAGAAACCTATTCAAAATCGGGCAGCCATACCGTTTTAGACTATTAACATGTCAGGAACAGAACTTAAAGTATTAGAAATTCTTTGGGATTGGGGCGGAGAGGCATCCATTGACACTATTGCGAGGGAGGCGAGGATCAGCACCGATTATGCCAGGCTTATTTGCAATAATCTCGGCCGGCATGATTATATTGACTTTCTGCATTCAAAACTGGCCGTGTTTCGCGGAAAAGGCAAACTTGAGGCGGCAAAAAGAAAGGTCAATAAACCCAGTAAGATTGTGGTTTCTAAGAAAATGCCAAAGTTTGGACTTGGGAAAGACCGAGATGGGAAATTTATTTTAGAGTATTAATGAAAATGAAAAAAAAATATTCTCCGCCAGAGGCGGATCCGCCCTTGGCGGAAAAAACTAAAAAATTCCCATGCGCTTTTTGCCAAGGCAAGGGAGTACAGCCGGGCGCGGAGCGTCTGTCTTGCATTGTCTGCAAAGGCAGTGGCCGTGTTACTGTAAACCAGCCGTATAATATATGTAAGGAATGCGGGGGCAGAGGCAAGAAAGCAGGCGCCAATCTCTATTGTTTGCTGTGCCAGGGCAAGGGGTTTGTTGAAGAAAAGAGACATCCATTGATAGTCGAATCTTCGGTTCCAAAGACAAGAAGAAAAAAGAGCCAGCCCATTAAGAAATCAAGGAGCAAGACAAGGGGCATAAAGCCAGCCGCGCCGAAAATAAGAAAAGCAAAAGCAGAGATAAAGAAAGGAAGAAAATTCTTCTTCAAGGATTTTTTGGGAACTTTCAAAATTTTATGAAAAAAGAAGAACAAAAAAAGGGAAAACCCTCCTTCGCCAAGGCTTCCTCCTACGCTAAAGCTACGGAGGACAAGTCGGAGGGCAAGGATGAAATATCGCTTGACGATATACCTTTTGTCGGCGGTTTGCTTAAAGGATTGGGGAAATTTATTGATTTAGCGGAACGGGCCGAGGAAGTCGGCGGTGAACTGAAAAGAAGCGGCCGGATTTCCGCCCGAGGCGGATCCGCCTTTGGCGGAAAAGGATTTGGGGGACGCCAAGATATTCATGGAGTATATGGTTTTACTGTTCGGACTGGTCTGGGACAAAGAACAAAAGTTGAACCATTCGGGAATATTAAAAAAACTAAAGAAGGTCCGAAGGTATCAGAGACGAGAGAACCAATCGTTGATGTGTTTGACGAGAAAGATCATATTTTGATAATCGCCGAACTCCCGGGTATTGACGAAAAAAGCATTAAAGTCGATTTGAAAAAGTCTGCCCGCCATTCGCCTGAGGCAAAGCCGATGGCAGGCGGGGATATTCTTTTATTTGAGGCGGACTCGCCTCGCTTCGCGGGCGAAGCGGGGAGCAATGACCGAAAATACGCCAAAGAGATTTTGCTGCCGGCCAAAGTTGATTTTGAATCTCGGGAGATGAATTTCAAAAATGGGATATTGGAATTGAAATTAACCAAAACAAAATGAAGTCACCGAATAACGGATCACTAATCCTTAAAGTAACCGAAGCCCAAAGCAAAGATGTGGGCAGAGCCATTGCCAGAATTGACCCCGAGTATTTTTCAAAAATTCAGGCCGATACAGGAGATATTATCAGATTGACACCGCAAAAATCAGAGGGGAAAAAGGGAAGAGAAGCTGTAGCAAGGATGATGCCCGCTTATCCAGAGGATCGAGGAAAAGGCATTATTCAAATAGATGGCATTGCCAGAGAGAATTTGAAAATTGGTTTGGATGAAAAGGTGGAAATTCAGAAGGTTTCTTACGAAGAAGCGCGAGTACTCGTCCTATCCCCCTTAAATACCGGCGCTTCATTCAAAAAAGAGGATGCCCAATATTTGGCCGAGATACTTGACGGAACCCCGGTAATAAAAGGCAGTAAAATAAGAGCCACGCTTTTTGGAACAAGGGCCCAGGATTTTTTAGTAGAAGATACCGACCCGCTTCGCCAAAGCTTCAGCCCGCTTCGCCAAAGCTTCAGCGAGGCGAGCGAGGCGAGTCCAGCCAAAGTAGTTTTGATAAAACCCTTTACTTTTATAAAGCTAAAGGGCATGGCCAAAGAAAAACAAGGGATTGGTATAACCTATGAAGACATTGGCGGATTAGGAAAAGAAATACGGAGAATTAGAGAAATGATTGAACTTCCGCTAAAACACCCCGAGCTTTTTGAGAGATTAGGAATCGATCCGCCCAAGGGAGTGCTTTTACACGGATCGCCGGGATGCGGCAAGACATTAATTGCCCGGGCAGTGGCGAATGAGACCGATGCCTATTTTACCCACATTTCGGGACCGGAAATAATGGGAAAGTTTTATGGCGAGTCAGAGGGCCGGCTGCGAGAAATATTTGAAGAAGCAAAAGCCAACGCCCCGGCCATACTTTTTATTGATGAAATTGACGCGATTGCGCCCAAGCGCGAAGAAATGGGCGGCGAGAAGCAGGTGGAAAGACGAGTGGTGGCGCAACTTTTGGCCTTGATGGACGGTTTGGAATCGCGCGGCCAGTTAATAGTGATTGGAGCAACTAATATTCCCAATACGCTTGATCCGGCCCTGCGCAGGCCGGGACGATTTGATCGGGAAATTGTGATTGGCATTCCAGACAGAAACGCCAGAAAAGCAATACTGGAAATACATACAAGGGGCATGCCCTTAGCAGATGGGGTTGACTTGGACAAGCTGGCTGAAATCACTCACGGATTTGTCGGAGCTGATCTTGAGGCACTCTGCCGAGAAGCGGCAATGTCGGCGTTGCGTGAAATCATGCCAGAGATTGAGTTTTCCGCCCAAGGCGGATCCGCCTCTGGCGGAGAAAAAGAGTGGTACATTCCGTATGAGAAGCTCCGTAAAATAGAGGTTACCGGCGAACATTTTAGAGAAGCCCTGAAAGAGGTGGAGCCCTCGGCTCTGCGCGAAGTTTTTTCAGAGATTCCCAGCGTCAAATGGGAAGATGTAGGGGGGCTTGAGTGTATTAAACAAACGCTTAAGGAAGTGATTGAATGGCCGTTAAAATACAGCGAGGCGCTGGGTTATGTAAAACTCAAGCCGTCTAAAGGAATAATGCTCTATGGGCCGCCCGGATGCGGGAAAACGCTTTTGGCCAAGGCCGTCGCCACTGAACTGGGGGTAAATTTCATTTCTATTAAAGGACCGGAGCTTTTTTCAAAATATATCGGCGAATCGGAAAAGGGAATCCGGGAAGTGTTTAAAAAGGCCAAGCTGGCTTCCCCTTGCATAGTTTTTTTTGATGAGATAGACAGTTTAGTGGCGAAACGCGGAAGCGGCGCGGACTCGCATGTTACGGAAAGAGTAGTCAGCCAGTTTCTGGCGGAGTTAGACGGCATTGAGGAATTAAAAGCCGTAGTAGTTTTAGGAGCGACAAATAAATTAGACATGGTTGATCCGGCTTTGCTTCGCGCAGGAAGATTTGATTTCCTGCTTGAAGTCCCCAAGCCAAGCGAAGAGTGCCGATGCGCCATATTCAGTATTCACACGAAAGATAAGCCGTTAGATCGCGCTGTTAGCTTAAAGAAATTTGCCAAACTAACAGAAGGCCTGACGGGCGCAGACATAGAGCTGATTTGCAAAAAGGCCGCCATGTCCGCGGTGAGAGAGAATTTCGTTCAACCAGATAATAATTTTAAAATAACCGCGAAGCATTTTGAAGAAGCAATAAATCCCGTTGGAAATGAAATTTCTAACAAGATAAATAAAAATAAACCCCTGGCATGAGTGAAGAAAGAAAATACATATATTCAATAATCAAGAATCCAAAAGAGACGCCATCCCCGCACCAGAGCAAGCACGGTACGGGGCAGGCCTCTGATAATTTTCGTTTATCAGAAGCGATGTTTGGCATTAATAATCGCGAGATAATTTTCATCCCTTACAGAGAGATAGCAGTTGCGGTCAGCAACACTTATTTTATTAATTTTGATAAGCTTGATAAAAAGGAGCTTACCCATTTAGTTGCAATACATGAACGGGTGAATGTTAACCTGATGAAACAGCACGATGTTATTCCCATGAGGTTTGGAATGATTGCGGAAGATATTGAGGAAATTAGTAATATTTTAACCAAGGCATACCTACAATTTAAGATTGCTCTGGAAAGAATTGCCGGAAAAGCAGAGTTTGTTGTTCAAATATTTTGGAACGAAAAGAATATGCTTGAGAAGATAGTCCGGGAAAATGTCGCGATTCAAAAATTGAAAAAGGAAGCAGAGTCAAAAGGCGGAATTTTGGGGTTGGCATCTAAAATAAAATTAGGCAAGCGCATATTTGAAGCTATTGAGGCATACCGAAAAGAATATACAGCAGATATTTTAAAGTATCTCGCATCCTCTTTCCCAGATTTTAACGCCAGCCCGCTTCGCCAGAGCTTCAGCGAGGCGAGCAAGCTTCTCTATGCCAATAAGGGGGGAGCAAACCCCGAAGCAGAGCAAACTCGCCGCGCGGTAAACAAAGAAATGCTTATGAACTATTCATTTTTAATAGGCAAAGGAGAAGAATCGCTGTTAGAATTCCAATTAAATAAGCTGGCGGAAAAATACAAAAATGAGCTGAAATTTAAATATATCGGGCCGATGGCGCCCTACAGCTTCACGGTTATTAATCTCAGCGTAGGAAATTTTGATTTAGTTGATAACGCCAGAAAAACTTTGAGGCTCGGAGAATCCGCGGCCTTGCCAGAGATAAGAGACGCTTACCATAAGTTGGCCGCAGAGCATCATCCGGATAAACATGAATACAAAAATGACCAGGTGGTCATAGAGGAAGCGGCCAGAAAAATGAAAAATATAGTGGCTGCCAACAAGGTTTTAACTGTTTATTGCCAGCATTATTTTTCGGCTCTTGCGATAGAGAAAGAACAATTTTGTTCTTTTAAGAAAGAAGATGTAGAAAATTCAATCATTGTTAAAGAAAAGTAATCAATATGAATCCACAATTTGATCCGAAAACCATTGAAACGCTCAAGGCCGCCAGAAATCAGGTGGTGCAGGTTAATAAAGTTAGAGAAAATTTTTCTAACGGGGCAAGTAATAAATTTGCCGAAGAATTTGTTCAAAAATTGGCTTCCATAGAGCGGGAAACAGCGGCGGTTGATGAAGAAATAGTCAAGATGGAAAAGATTTGGTTGAATCTCATTGAAAAGAAAAAGCAATTAGAAAATAGAAGAAACGAGCTTAGCAAGGTGAAAGATAAATTAAAAGAATTAGATAAGGAAATGAGCGATGCGCTCAAATCTCAATCAGTATGACTTCAAGAGAATTGGAAATATTAAATATTATCTATCAATTAGGAGGCCGTTGCTCTATGCGGATAATTAGCAAAGAGACGGGCTTGAGTTCTGATTATGCCTCTTTGGTTTCCAGGGAATTACTAAACCAGAAATTAATTAAAAAGATCGCCAATAATGTATTCATTTTAACCGCCAGTGGAAGGTCGTTATTGGAGCATAAAATTCATTTTATCAACCCCGAAGCAATCCCTTCGGGATGCCACGGGGCAGGTAGAGAATTTATGGCCGGAGAGCCCCGTTTCACTGAGCATAATTTAGGCAAGGGCCCAACCACTGAAGTGGCAGACGCTCGCTCGATACAAAAAAGCCTTAAACGACTGACAACCGCAAAAAGTTGAAAATTACAGATTAAATAATTCGTATAACAAAATATGAATAAAAAATCAAAAGCAAAATCAAAACACCAAACCAGAATGAAATCTCGCGCCAAAATACTTGTTCCCAAACAAGCCAAGAAAATTCAAGCGGCACAAACATTGCAGATCGGAAAGGGATTAGATGTTGGCACCGCCTTTATCTATGCTGCTGAAAAAATCGGCAATGAGGTCGTGTTTAGAATAGAACGAGATGCCTTTTTTGACCTGCCAGCCAGTGATTACATTAAAGAAGTATTTGCCAGAGACGAGGTGAAGTATATCCGAAATGGAGACCAATTTTATGTTGTTGGTAATGAGGCGCTGCGCTTCGCAAATTTGTTTCAGCGCAATGTCAGGCGGCCGTTAGAGCAGGGGGTAATTAGTCCCAAAGAAAAAGACGCTCTTCCCATTATTAAGCTGCTGATTGCCAGCGCTGTCGGTTCTCATCATCAGGCGGGTGAAACAGTTTATTATTCAGTTCCGGCCCAGCCGATTGATGCTGATTTTGACGTTCTTTATCATCAGCGCATTATTGACGGTTTTCTCTCAAGTCTTGGCTACGCCCCGAAGCCGATCAATGAAGGTTTGGCAGTGGTATTTTCTGAACTGGCTGAAGAAAACTTTACCGGGCTGGCTTTTTCTTTCGGCGGCGGAATGGTGAATGTCTGTTTGGCTAACCTATCAATTCCTGTTCTATCCTTCAGTGTTGCTCGCGGAGGAGACTGGATAGATAAACAGGCGGCCAGAGCCGTGGGCGAGCCAGTAAGTATTGTCACCGGTTGGAAAGAGTCCTGTTTGGATTTAGATAAAAGAGAAAATCTTTCAAGAATGGAACAGGCGCTATCCATCTATTATGATATCTTGCTTGATTATGTAGTTGGACATCTCAAAACCGAGCTTGAGAAATCAGCTATACATCTGGAAAGGCCTTTGACAATAATACTTTCCGGAGGCACTGCCAAGCCAACAGGGTTTCTCAAACGGTTTCAGGAAGCCCTGCAGAGATTCCCCATGCCTGTTGAATTAGGAGAAATACGGCTCGCCTCGCAACCGTTGCACAGCGTTACTAAAGGCGCTTTAATCGCGGCCATAGTGGATGAATCAAAGAAACAGCAAAAAGAATAATAAAGAATAATAACGTTTATGTCATTAAGCGATCTGACGCATAAAAATTTGCAGTTTATCTTAATCGGAGGAAAAGGCGGCGTGGGCAAGACAACAATTGCGAGCGCGTTAGCGGTTCATTTTGCCAAGACTCGCAAAACCTTAATTTTTACCACTGATCCGGCGCCGTCATTGGCAGATAGTTTGGAACAAAAATTGTCCAATGAGCCCGTAAAAATTACTGGCGTTGCCAATCTGTGGGCGATGGAAATTGATGCCAAGAAAGTTCTTGAAGAATTTAAAAAAGAATACGGCGAGGATATTTTAGATATTTTAAATCAGGGCACATATTTATCCGATCAAGAAGCGGGAGAAATGTTTGAGCTTGATATCCCGGGATTAGACGAGGTTATGGGGCTGAAAAAAATAACCGATTTTATGGATAGCAAAGAATACGACTTATACTTAGTTGATACCGCGCCTACGGGGCATACTTTGCGGCTATTAGCTCTTCCCGAACTTCTGGATAACTGGATTAAATTTTTAGCCAGCTTGCGCTGGAAATATCACTATATGACAGAGCGATTCTCTGGGAAGAAAAAAATTGAAAAAGCCGATGAGTTCCTTCTGGAGATGAAAAAAACAGTTAAAAAAGTAAGGAGCCTTCTTCAGGATCCGGCCAAAACAGAATTCATAGTCGTTACCATCGCCGAAGCAATGGGAGTTCTGGAAACAGAAGATTTAGTAAAGGATTTAGAAAAAACGCGCATCCCGGCAAGCCACATCATTATTAACAATATCTTCCCCGAAAATAAATGCGATTTTTGCCAATCAAGAAGGAAAAATCAGGAAAGATACATCAACGAAATCAAGAAAAAATTTGCAAATTTTAACATTTCAGAAATTATTTTACACCCCGAAGAAATTAGAGGAATCAAAAACTTAAAAAATTTAGCCGGAGAATTATTCTCCAATTAAAGGTCGACTATAAATAAAAACTTTGAAAGGAATTTAAAAAATATGGAATTAAAAAATATGGGCTTAACACGCATTGGTCATTGGGCGTTTCTTGGCGGGATTGTCTTAGCGATATTGGCTGGATTTGTGGCTGTACCGAATTTAGCCGTTCTCCTTTTTGTTTTTGGTCTTATCGTGGGATTCCTGAACATCAAAGAAAAGGAAAGCACCCCCTTTTTAGTTGCGGTAATTACCTTGCTGGTGGTGGGAGTGGCCGGCTTAGAGTTTGGTAAATTGACGCCCGTCATTACTCCGGCCTTGAACAGTTTCATTGCTTTTGTTTCAGCCGCCGGATTGGTCGTTGCCCTAAAGCAAATTTGGGCTGCTGAACAGACAAATGAATAAAAGAAAGAAAAAAAGTATTATGAGCCCCGTTAGACATCTTAATTACATATAGTTCGAGAAGTTATTATGTTAGAAAAACAACAAAAAATGTCTAACGGGGTGAGTAACATAACAGGAAAATATCTTCACTGCATTATCAAAGGCAAAGTTCCTAAAGATCGATTTTCCGCCAAAGGCGGATCCGCCTCGGGCGGAAATCTCGTTGGCCTAGAAGGAAATGCCGCTTATGCGGTTAATCAAGGAAACCTTTCCTGTATAGTGAGCGATACGTCATGCGATCACTATCCTTTATGGCGAGAGCACATTATTGCACACCAGAAACCAATTGAGGAAGTGATGAAGCATTATGATGTTCTTCCTTTTAGCTTTAGCAACATTGCTAATACTGAAGATCAAATAAAGAAGATTCTTAAAGAAAGAAGGGCTGAATTTGAGGAACTTCTCCAGAAATTTAAAGGCAAGACAGAAGTGGGGTTGAAAGCGTTTTGGCCGAATATGCAATTTATTTTTCAAGAAATTGCCAAGAATCCAGAACTTCAGCGGTTAAAAAAAACACACTTAACCTATCAACGGAAAATAGCCGTGGGAGAATTTATTGGAAAATTATTAGAGAAAAGAAAGCAAGATGAAGCTCAAAATATAATCAAGGCCATCGGCGATTTAGCTGAAGAACTTAAGGAGCAACAACTCTTTGGAGAAAATATGATTTTGAATGCCGCGTTTTTAATAAAAAAAGGAGGAGAAGATGAATTTAGCCGAAGGGCAGGAATACTTGCTCAAAGTTTTCCCAACACCAAGCTTAACTGTTCCGGCCCCTTTCCTTTGTATAACTTTGTTGGTTTAAAAATAAGCCTCAATTAACTTATGTTTCTTATTGATGATGGTTTAATCTGGCTAGCTGAGAAACTGCAGGAAATAGCCGAGCGGGAAGTTACTGATGAATCAAAACTGAAAGACGAGCTTCTTAATGTCCGCACCCTTTTTGAAACAGATCAAATCAGCGAAGAAGAATTAATCAAACGAGAGGAGGAGATACTAAAGAGATTAGAGGCTATACGGAAAGCAAAAGAGAGGCGCGCGTGATGGATATTAAAATATAAAAAATAATCCTAAATCTATGGTTCAATTGAAAACAAAAGGAATCAAAAGGTCGAAAAAGTCCAATAAGGGAGTTAAAATTAAAAATATGAAAAAAACGCTAAATCAATCCCAAATAATCCGCCAGCTGGCGGATCAACGGGGTGAAAAGATCAAAAATATGGCTACAAAAGACATACTGGAAAAAGCAAAAAAAGAACTCGCCGACTTAACCGGGTTTAAATCTCCGTCGGCGATTGGCTTTAAAAAAGAGGGCAATGAGTTGATAGCGACTATAGAAGTAATTGAGAAGGCATCGATTCCTGACGGGATGGATGTTTTGGGCGCTTATGAGGTGCGAGTTGACGAGAGCGGGAAGATTATTAGTTATAAACGAACTGATCTTCGTAAAAGAGTTGATACGGCTCTGAATCCAGAAGTGTAAGAGCTTTTTTCATTAAAATCTGAAATTATAAAAAGAATTTATTCTGAAATTATGAAAGGACTTTATCTTTATGGGATCTGCCCGCTTCGCCGAAGCTTCAGCGAGGCGAGCCCATCCGTAAAAATAAAAAAACTATCAAATAAAGACACTGGTGAAAGTATTGGCGGGGAAAAAGTTTTCTCCATTCCTTATAAGGATATTGAGGCGGTAGTGAGCGAGGTTTTTTTAAAGGAATTCGGGTCAGAAGAAATTCAAAGAAGGGCGCGAGAGGATCTGGAATGGATAAAAGATAAAGCCCTGATGCATGAAAAGGCAATTGAGACAGCGATGAATAACTCTGATGGGCTGATTATTCCCATGAAATTTGGGACGATATTTAAGGATAAAGGGAGCTTAATAGGTTCTTTAAAGAAAGATTACTTAAAGTTTAAAGGCCTTCTTGACGGCTTGCAGGGAAAAGAGGAACGATCGGTGAAAATCTATTTGAAATCCCAACTTCTTGAAAATGAAATTAAAAAGAAATCACCAATGATCCAAAGCAAACTTGAAGAAATTAAATCTTTGCCAGCCGGCAGACAATATTTTTTAGAAGAGGAAATAAATGAAATGGTTAAAAGAGAGGCGAAAAATTCTATAAATAATAATTACATCCCTCTTTTTCTTGAAAAGCTCAAGGGGTTAGCTGAAGAATTAAAAGAAAACAGAATTCTCGGAAAAGAATTAACTCAAAGAAACGATCCGATGATTTTTAACGGGGCATTCCTTGTAAAAAAAGAAAAGGTTGATAAGTTCCAAAAGGAGATGCAAAAGTTGCGGGCCGAATATGAAAAAATAGGTTTTATTTTTGAATCAAGCGGCCCATGGCCTCCTTATAACTTTGTGTAATTTATGAAGCACCCCCAAAATTCACCCCATTAGAAATCAATACTCGGCAGATAAGATTTATAGCGAGTGTAATAAGAGAAAAATTATGAAAATTTCTAACGGGGTAAAAACATTAGCAAATATTGCGACTTCAGAAAGACCGCCCATAGAGGAAAGGGTTACTTTAATAGATGCTTTAGATAAAGTTTTAGAAAAAGGAGCGGTTTTGGACGGTGAGGTGGTTATTAGAGTTGCGGATGTAGATCTTATATTTATCGGCCTTAAACTTCTCATTACTTCCATTAGTCGAGCAGAAGTTTTGCGAAGGGGAGACGATTCTTTCGGTGGAGCGGTTAGTAAAGAAGACGAGGAGTATATCAGAAGTTTGGAGCAAGAAATAGAGAGAGCGGAAAGGAACATACCCGGAATAATTGAAGCCGCTAATCCGGAAAAAGCCGAAAAAGGAATCGCCCAATTAGTCTTAACCCTCGTGAAGCTGATAAAGGACTTGATGTATAGAGAAGCGAAACGTAGAATCACAAAAGGCAATCTTTCTGAGGTTGAAATTCAAAAACTCGGCCTGACTTTCAAGGCCTTAGATAAAAAAATTGAAGAGATGAAAGCCATATTTGGATTAGAGGACGAAGAATTAAATTTAGACCTCGGACCATTAGGGAATTTAATGTAAACCCCGTTAGAAAATCAACATTCATTACTTCCTGAAAAATTATTCTCTAAAGATTCATCAAAAATAAATTTTCTAACGGGGTAAATAAAAATTATGAGCAATAACCAACAAATAGTCCATTCCATTCAATCGACAAACTTAGCCGATATTTTAGAGCGCGTTTTGGATAAGGGCATTGTCATTGCGGGAGATATTCAGATTAAATTAGCTGATGTTGAGCTTTTGACGATTAAGATACGACTGCTTATTGCTTCCGTTGACAAAGCCCAACAAATCGGCATCAATTGGTGGGAGACGGACTCTTACCTGAACACTAAATATAAAGAAAGCGAGCTTGAGAAGGAAAATGTAAAATTGCAAAAAAGGATTGCAAAATTAGAGTCGCCAAAATCACGCGCCAAAAGAAAATAAGTGATAATTCACTTGGAATTTTATGACTCCTGCGACAAAAGCTGAAGTAAATAATTCCGGCGCTCGCGAGGCGTTGAATCCCGAAATGCGATTCGGGGCCAATATCAAAGTGGTGGGCGTCGGCGGCTCAGGGGGCAATGCGATTGATCACATGATTAACTCCGGCGTTAGCGGAGTTGATTTTATTGCGGTAAATTGCGATATGCAGGATCTTCACCGCAACCAGGCGGACAAAAAAATACATATTGGCAAAAATTTTACCAAGGGATTGGGCGCGGGGATGAACCCCGAAATTGGTTGTCGAGCCGCCAAAGGAACTAAAAGCGAAATCCAGGATGCCCTGAAAGGGGCGGATTTAGTGTTTATAACCTGCGGATTAGGCGGGGGAACCGGCACCGGCGCCTCGCCAATTATTGCGGAAACCGCAAAAAACCAGGGGTCTTTAAGTATCGCGGTGGTCACCAAACCCTTTTCGTTTGAGGGAGCGCAACGCGCAAGAATAGCTGAAGACGGGCTTGAACGGCTTATTAATGCAGTAGATACCGTTATTGTGATTCCCAATAACCGGCTCCTTGCCTTGAGCAATAAAAATACTACCCTCAAAAATACTTTTGCTTTGTGTGACGATGTATTAAAAAACGCGATTCAAGGAATTTCCGAACTTATTCTTAAACCAGGAATCATTAATGTTGATTTTGCCGACATCCGAACCATTATGGCCGAAGCAGGCCTGGCGATTATAGGGATCGGACAGGCCACAGGAGACACACGCGCGGTTGAGGCCGCCAAGAAAGCGATCAGCTCTCCATTGCTCGATATTTCTATTGATGGCGCGCAGGGCATCCTTTTTGCAGCTGCCGGCGGAGTCGACCTTACTCTTTCGGAGATTAATGAAGCGGCAAAGATTATTACCGCCTCCGCCGATCCAGACGCAAAAATTATTTTTGGCGCGATTTATGATAAGAGTGTTCCCGAGGGAGCGATCAAAATTACAGTGATTGCCGCCGGCTTCAAGGATTAAATAATTGTTATAATATAATTTAGGCACTAAATTTCCGATCGGAAACTTAGTGTTTTTTTATAAATTTTATATTTGCTTTATCTATTTTCTTATGATGTAATATTAATTTTAATTTGCATTTGTCAAGTTAAAATCAATATGTTAAAATATGAGAGTAAATATTTTTTAATTTAATATCATGTTGAAAGAAAAAAAATACGCGATTTTAAAAAAGATTGCCGTTGTTGCTTTGATTATCGCGCTAATGGCCGTTAGTTTTGGCGCGGGAATGCATATAACCCGAAGAAGCGAGACGGCAAAACAAATAGCTGATAAGGAAATGATATTTTTAGGAAAGGTGCTGGGCAAATACGGCGAAGCCCCGCGAGGCAAGCTAAGCCGAGATGTTGATTTTAATTTATTTTGGGAGGTATGGGATATGCTGGAGGAAAGATATGTTGACCGCGAGAAATTAAACGAGAAAGAAATGTTTTATGGAGCGATTGGAGGAATGGTTTCTTCTTTGGAAGATCCATATACGGTATTTATGAATCCGGTGGTGGCGCAAGAATTTGAGCAGGATTTGGCAGGAACTTTTGAGGGAATTGGAGCGGAAATCGGCATAAGAAACGATGTTTTAACCATTATCGCGCCTTTGGCCGATATGCCGGCTGAAAAAGCCGGGCTTAGGGCGGGGGATAAGGTTTACGCCATTGACGGAGAATCAACAGCCGGCATTACGGTTGATGAAGCCGTAAACAAAATTCGCGGTCCGCGCGGAACGGAAGTTATTTTGACTATTTCCCGCGACGGTTTGGAAAAGGCGGAGGATATATCAATTACCAGAGCATTTATTGTGGTAAAAAGCGTAAAAGCCGAATTAAGAGACGATAAAATTTTTGTTGTAAAAATCACTAATTTTAACGACGATACTTTGGATTTATTCAATAAAGCGATTCAGGAGATAATCGCCAAGAACCCGAAAGCCGTTATTTTGGATTTGCGCAACAATCCCGGCGGGTATTTGGATACTGCCATTGAAGTGGCCAGCGAATGGGTGGAGGACGGCGTGGTGGTTATGGAAAAATTCAGCGAAGAAAAAAAGGATGAATATCTTGCCAGAGGCAGAGCCAGATTAAAAGATTATAATACGGTTGTATTAATCAACCAGGGCAGCGCGTCAGCTTCGGAAATCGTGGCTGGCGCTTTGCAGGATTATAACAAGGCGGTTGTGGTCGGCAAGCAGACTTTCGGCAAGGGCTCGGTGCAGGTTCTGGAAAAATTGCAAGATGGATCTTCGGTAAAAATAACCGTGGCAAAATGGCTTACGCCGAACGGCAACTGCATCAATGAAACCGGCATAAAACCTGACGTGGAAATAGATTTAACGGAAGAGGATTATGACGCGGGCAAGGATCCGCAGATGGAGAAAGCGGTAGAAATATTGAAAAATTATAATGCGAATTATTCGCATTAAAAATTTTTATGTATAAAAAAATAACTAAGCCGTTTGATTACAAATTTAGCATCAAGCAATCCGGTTTTTGTTCTATTTCCATTTCAGCAAGTTGCAGATCAGGCGCAATATTAGGATTATTCGGCGGAGAAGATCTGCGCGCGGAAATTGACGAAATAAAATTGCGGGAAATTCCGGCCAAAGATAAACCGCAATACAAAGATATTCCGTCAACTTGGAATGGCGCGCAATTAAATGGCTTGTCTAAAACCGTGATTTTTATTTCGTATTTGGAACAAGGCGATCATATCATAAAATTTGTTCCATACCGAGGCGCAATTATAGAAAAAGAACCAGAGATAACATTGATTCAAGACATCAAAAATATTGAATTTAAAATGGCAGAGCAAGCTCAAGATGGCAACCGCCGTCCTTGGATTACTCTTGCTTTAATAGATTTGCCGTTAAATCTTATTGATGCGTCAGTAAAATGCGAAAAAAGATTTTTAGACAGCGATGATGCGGGGTTAATTATAGATGGCCAAACGCAAAAAAATAAGCGGTCCGGGCAATGGGGCAAAAATTGGTATTGGCAAGGCAGGCAATTATGCGGCAACACGGAAGAGGCAAGATTTTATCCTAAATTGGATAGAGGTACGCATTATGTTGAGTTTTGGGCGGATAGGCAACCGACTTTGCATTGGGTGAAAATCAATTTAGGAAAAACGGAAGATACAAACAACAAGATTATTATTCAGCAATATATCTATAAGGGAATAAACGGCAAAGAAGACTATAATCGATTTGATAAAGAAATTAGAGAGGTTGTTGATTATTGGAATAATGTTTTTGCCGAGCAAGAATACCCGCCTCAAGAGTTCTTGGATTGCAATCTCGTAAAAGCAATCGTGTATAAGGAAAGCAGGGCGGGTTATTTTGCCGGAGGAGAGATTGATGTGATGCAAGTCGGCAACCCAGGCGATCCGGCTTTAAAAACTTTAAATGGAGAATTAGAGGAATGGGAGTTGATTAACGGCAAATTGGAACAATTGAATTATCGCGGAGAAGCAAGCGTCAAAACTCCGCGAGACAGTATTTATTGGGGCGTCAGATGGCTGTATCATAAGGCGCAGGAAATTACTCATGATAAACAGCGGTCTTGGCGCGGCTGGAAGGAAGCTGTTTTTGGGTATGGACCCGGCGTTGATGAATATGTTGATGATGTTTGGAAAATTTATAAAACAGGAATTGATGCTAATGGCAATAATTTATGGAAAAAAGATGAAAACGGTTTCAGCACAACTTGTGCGTTAATTGCAATTGCAGTCATTTTAGTCGCAGGAATCATAGGATGGTATGTTGGCGCTAAAATGCATGTTAATTGCTATTCGCAAAAAAAACAAGCGGACAACTTTTTTTCGCTAAAAACAGCGGATAGAGCTATGAAGGAAGTTTTTTTAAAAGATTTGGAAAATTATAAACAAGGCGGAAGCAATAATGGTTATTTCGCGGATACATTAAAGGAGTGCGAAAAACTCAATTGCGTCAGGCAATCGATATTTTATGAAAATTATCAATCATTGGTCGAGAATATGCGCGATAATAAGCATTTTTTAGTTGCGGTAAATTCTTTAGGCATCACGGACGCGTTTAACTTTATAGATATTGACAATGACGGTGAAAATGAAATTATTTTTTCTTTATATAATCCTTTAAATAGAGATTTTGTCGCCTTGTCTGTTATTGATAAAGTTGATAATAAATTCAAAGCGATAGAAAAAAGAATAAATTACGGACATGGAAGCCATATCGCTATTATGGATTTAACAGGCGATTTAATACCCGAGATTGCTTTTTTTGTCAGCTTTGGCAAAGGCGGTGATTCATTGTTTGTTTATCAATATAAAAATCGCGAGATTGCGGAAATATTTAACAATCAGGATTTTGATTATGCCGAATATACATTTTCCGATATTAATTTAAACAACAGGATGGAGATAAAAATAGAAGGCGAAGAAAGGGAAGCGGCCGGAAAACAGAGGAGGAAAATTTATGAATACGATGAGCGTGGGAATGAATTTATTATTGCGCCATAATATTATTAAAAATGAATATGAAAAAAGTTAAAAAAAATAAGTCAACGAAATACATTTTCGTCGTCGGCGGGGTTATGTCCGGGGTGGGCAAGGGTGTTACCTGCGCTTCCATCGGCAGGATACTGCTGTCCAAGGGGTATAATGTAAGCGCCATTAAAATTGACCCCTATATCAATGTTGACGCCGGCACCATGAATCCGGTTGAGCACGGCGAAGTGTTCGTAACCGAGGACGGGGACGAAACCGACCAGGATGTCGGCAATTATGAGAGGTTTTTAAACAAAAATATCGGCCGGGACAATTATATGACAACCGGCAGAGTGTATCAAAGCGTAATACAGCGCGAGCGCAATTTGGAATACGGCGGCAGATGCGTTGAAGTTGTGCCTGACATTCCTAACGAAGTTATCGCGCGGATTAAAAAAGCGTCGCAAAAATCAAAAGCCGAAATAATGATAATTGAAATCGGCGGCACGGTCGGCGAGTACCAGAATTTGCTGTTTTTGGAAGCGGCCCGAATGATGCATTTGTCCGACCCTAAAAATGTTCTATTTATCATGGTTTCATATATGCCCATTCCGGCCAAAGTCGGAGAAATGAAAACCAAGCCGACCCAGTACGCGGTAAGGACATTGAATTCGGCCGGAATACAGCCCGATTTCATCGTCGCCCGTTCGCGCACCAATATTGACAGGCCTCGTAGAAGAAAATTGGCGATTTTTTGCAATATACACGAAGACGATGTTATCAGCGCGCCTGACATTGATTCAATATATGACGTGCCGGTAAATTTTGAAAAGGATAATCTGGGAAATAGAATTCTGGAAAAATTTAATTTAAAAGCAAGAAAAAAAGATTTGGTTGAGTGGCGTAAACTGGTAAAGACGATTCATAGCGTTAAACAAGAAATTAATGTCGGGATAGTGGGCAAATATTTCGCTACCGGCGATTTTTGTTTGGCGGATTCTTATATCAGCGTAATTGAAGCGGTTAAACATAGTTGCTGGGCCAATAAATGCAAGCCGCGATTCACATGGGTTAATGCCGAAGAGATTGAAAAAAATGGCGTTAAAAGTTTAAAAGGCATGGACGGCATCATCGTGCCGCAAGGCTGGGGCTCGCGCGGCTCGGAAGGCAAGATTAAAACTATAAAATATTGCCGCGAAAACAATATTCCGTATTTCGGCTTATGCTACGGCATGCAGATGGCGGTGATTGAATTCGCCCGTAATGTCTGCAAGTTAAATCGGGCGAATTCAGAAGAAATAGATCCAAAAACTCCTAATCCGGTTATTCATATTATGCCTGGCCAAAAAGAGCTGATCGCCAAAAAGCAGTACGGCGGCACCATCCGCTTGGGCGGCTGGCCGTGCAGGATTATATCCGGCACGCATTTGGCCAAAGCTTATAAAAAGAAATTTGGTGCGCAAGACATTATTTCCGAACGCCACAGGCATAGATATGAATTCAATAACGATTACCGCGAGCGGTTTGAAAAAAACGGCTTAACAATCGCGGGAACTTCGCCTGACGGGAAAATCGTGGAGGCGGTTGAGATTACCAAGCATCCTTTCTTTATCGGCACCCAGTTCCATCCGGAATATATTTCCCGCCCCCTTAACCCTCACCCTTTGTTTGTTGAGTTCGTTAGGGTTTGCTTGAAGTTGAAGAGAAAAAAATAATATAAAATATAAATAAAATACAAAAACAATCCGCCCATGGCGGATTGTTTTTTGCGCGCCAAAGTTTATTTTTGCGGAACTACGTTTACAATCTTCGTATCTTTGAGTTGATTATTGAATTTTCTCAGTTTTTTAGTGGTGAATTTGACAAAACCGGCAATGGTTGAGAATAATGTATCATCGCCGCCTTTTTTAACATTAAGTCCGGCATGGTATTTAGTGCCTCTTTGGCGGACCAAAATACAGCCCGCTTTGGCGAACTCGCCGTCATGTAATTTAATTCCCAGCCGTTTGCTTTCTGATTCGCGGCCCAGTGTTGTGGATCCGCCAGCTTTCTTATGTGCCATATATTTAGTTCATAAAACATGAAACATGCCTGCCCCGCTGCGCGGCGCGCGGCCGGGGAAACATGAAACATGGTTTGAAATAATTATTTAAGTTATTCATCTTGTTTCAATATAACAAAGAGATAGTGATATGTCAAGGTTGGCGTTTCTTGACCTTATTATTTACATATTGTATTATTATAACATGCAATATACCAAGAAAGTTATCCAACATTTCCGCAACCCTCATAATCAGGGCGTGATTAAGAACGCGGACGCTATAGGACAGGCCGGCAATCCTGTTTGCGGGGATATTTTAAAAATTTATTTAAAAATAAGGCGCGGCAAGGATAAAAAAGGCGGATGGATAATTAAAGATGTTAAATTTGAAACATTGGGTTGCGCCGCGGCAATCGCGGTTTCGTCCGCGCTAACTGACAGAGCAAAGGGTAAAACATTGGATGAAGCTTTAAAAATCACCAAAGATAAAATAGTGAAGGATTTGGGCGGCCTGCCTCCGGTAAAAATTCATTGTTCAATGCTGGCCGTTGAGGCCTTGCGTAAAGCGATTAAAAATTTAAACATTATTAAAAATTAAAAATTATATGAAAATATATTTAGATCATAGCGCCACCACTCCCATGGACAAAAAGGTTTTAGCCGCCATGCTGCCGTATTTTAAAAATAAATTCGGCAACCCGTCCTCAATCCATAGCTTTGGCCAGGAGGCGCTTGCCGGCGTTGACAAAGCCAGAGAGCGGCTGGCTGAATTTTTAAATTGCGGCCCGGATGAAATAATATTCACATCGGGCGCCACGGAATCCGATAATTTGGCCATTAGAGGCGTGATAAAGGCCCTGCGAGCGCAAGGGGTTAAAAATCCCCACATCATAACATCGCTGGTTGAGCACGACGCGGTTTTGGAACCGTGCTTGGAGCTGGAAAAAGAGGGGATTGAGGTTACTTTTTTACCCGTTAAGCCGAATGGAGTGGTTGATGCCGCGCAATTTAAAAAAGCCGTAAAAGATAATACGGTTTTAGTTTCAGTGATGTATGTTAACAGCGAAGCGGGGAGCATCCAGCCGATCAAGGAAATCGGCAAGATAATCAAAAAGATTAACGAAAGCAAGCTGAAAGAGTGGGGGAAAAACAAGCCGGCTGACAGGGCAGGCAAGCCGCGGCCGATTTATTTTCATACCGATGCCGCGCAGGCGGTGAATTTTTTGAATTGCGACACCAAACATTTGCATGTTGATTTGCTGTCATTGTCAGGGCATAAGATTTACGGGCCGAAAGGAGTCGGAGCGCTGTATGTCAAATCAGGCACGCCGATTAAAGCAACGCAATTGGGCGGCCATCACGAGAGAAATTTGCGCAGCGGCACTTTAAACGCGCCGGGCATAGTCGGGCTGGGAGAGGCCGTAAAACAATTGGATAAAAAGACCGTGGAGAAAAATAATGCCAAAATCGCGAAACTGCGTGATATGTTAGCGGACGGGGTGATGAAGAATATTCCCAAGGTTATTTTAAATACCGACAGGGAGAACGCTACGCCGGCGCATGCCCACTTTTCTTTTTTAGGCGCGGAAGGCGAATCAATTTTAATTTCCCTGGATTTGGCGGGAATCGCCGTATCAACTGGCTCGGCTTGCGCCTCGGGGAGTCTTAAAGCATCCCATGTCTTGCTGGCCATGGGCATACCCAAGGAAATAGCTCACAATTCCATAAGATTTACTTTAGGCAAGCATACAACGGAAGCGGAAATTAAAAAAGCGATAAAAATTTTACCGCCGATCGTGGAAAGACTGCGCAGAATGTCGCCGCTTTAATCAAAGGGATTATCGGGCCCGTTTGCTTCGCGCGGCGCGGTTTTTTTATTGATTTCTTCCACAATATCATTAAATTTGTTAATATTGATTTTAATAGTTTCATTTGCCGTTGTTATTTCCGAAGCTGAAACATCCTCCGGCTGGATAACGGTTTGATAAATATTTTTATTAAAAAATTGGCAGATGTTATAAAATAAAAAAAGACAGGCCAATATTATCGCGAAATAAGACCAAGAAACAATTTTTTTAAGCGTAATTTTAATTTTCTTAAACATAGGCATAAGATCTCTATTTCCAATAAGTATCGGCGAGGATAACCATTTTAATATTCGCTCCGCTGCCGTAGTCAATTATTTTATCCGATGGCGGATACGCGCTTGCCCCGCCGCCCGCGCTTAGATCAAGCGATTTAATATTTAAATAATAATTCAATCCTTCCAGATCCCGCAGATAATTAAATTGGTTTATAAAATTTCCTTGCGTCGTTAGTTTTAACGGTATTTTGTCGTATTTGTTATTTTTGGCGCCAGAAGATAAATCCAAATTTATATTTTGATTAATATTGTTTTTATTGGCAGTTTCCTCTAAAGCGGTAATAAATGCCAGTTCTTGGTTTTGGTTGATAAAAACCCGGTCAAGTTTCTCCACATCCCCCTCTATCGCTTTTAAGCTTTTCGTTGATTGTTTGGCGCTCTTGCTTTTGTAATATTTTTTGTCCAAATCGGTTCTTTGGGATTCAATTTGCGCGGCGGTTTCTTCTATGTCTTTCATCGTCGGTAAAATGATAAAGTAAATTAAGCCGGCGATAAATAAAATAAATACAGCCGGAACAATAAAAATCCGTTTCTTCATATTTATTTTTGTTAAATTATCCAGATTCATAGTGTTATAATTCGCTTAAATTCAGCCCGGCTTTAATTTCAAAATTGATATTTTCCTTTTGCAATATGTTCTGCAGGGGGAGATCCACGTTTTGATAAATCAACGATTTTTCAATATTTTTCTTGAATTGCAATAAATCGTCTCTTAGTTTTGCCGTACCTTTAAGTTGAATTGTTTTTTTGTCTCGGTCAATATTTATGGAAGAAAGAGATACGCCATCGGGAACTCTGTAAGCCGCGTCCTTAATTAAATTTGACCAAAAAATAAAATCGCTTTGTATTTCAGAAACGAAATTAAGGCTGTTGTTAATATCTCTGATTTTCCCGTTATCGCCCTGGCTGCTTTTAGCAACCAAAGTGTATTGATCTACGGCTTTAATAAATTGCATCTGCAAAATTAATTTGCCGATTAAAAGGACAACAGCGATAAAGATAGCGATTATTATCAGAATACAGCTTACTTTTTTTGTTATTTCATAAGCGCGTTTCAGCTTTATTTCTTTTTTTTGTTCTTGTGAAATTAGATTTAAGGCAAGCATATAATATTGGTTTTCAGCGTAATATCAGCGTTAAAATCCGCGTAATATCAGCGTTAACTAGATTTCATCAATAAAAATTCCCCGCAAGGCCAGGCCGATTGCCGTGGCGTAGGTTAAGCTGGTGTCCTGGGCGACGGAAATTATTTTTTCCCCTCCGCCGTTATTTTTATCTTTAATAAAATCAGCTTTAAGTTTGTGCGTTTCCGTTAGAATTTTAGAAAAATTTTCGCTCAGCTCGGCTAAATTGATTAAGGCATTGCCTTTTTTAACTTCAACCGCGGTGGCTTGGCCGATGATTTCGCTTAAATTTTTAATATTCGCTCCGCCGCCGCAAAGCAAAATTTTATTGAGCGGCCCGTTGCCCGGGTAATGATTTTGGTAAAATTCAATCGCCTCGTTGATTTTTTTGATTAATTCTTCAATCATGCCGGAAAGAATATTTTTAATGATGCCCTGCGCCTTGCCTTTATCCAGGCCGCAGATTATTTTAGCTTTTTCGGCTTGCTTAAGTTCAATTTTTAAAGTTTCCGCGATGTTTTTTGTTATTTTTTCTCCGGATATCGGCATGCTAAGCGTAAATAAAATAGTATTTTTTGAATAAATTGTCATACTGGTGCGCTTGGCCCCGATATCAATAATGCCGTAATTATTATTAGGCTGCCCCTTGAATTTTGGCTTTTCTTCAGCCAGCAAAGCGCGGCAGAGCGAAATAGGCTCAATTTCCAAAGCGGTGGTGGATAATTTAGCCCGGTCAAGCAAATTAATATATTGGTTGACAATATCCAGAGGCGCCGCTCCGATTAAAACCCGTTGTTTATCCAATTTATTTTCAATTATTTGCCAGTCATAATAAATTTCCTCAATAGCCATCGGCACATGTTTTTCTATTTCGCCTTCAATTATTTCAGACAGCGGATTGGGCGTTTTGGCGATTTCAATCAGTTTGATAAAAGTTTTTGTTTCCGGCAGGCAGGCGATTATTTCGTTTGAAGTAACTTTGCCGTACCCCGGATTGCTTATTAATTTGTTTATTTCATTAATAACCTTGTCTTTATTTTTAATTTCGCCATCCTCAATCAAGCCGCTCGGAAGATCAGTCTTGCCGATGGCTTGAATTTTTATTTTATCGCCTTGCTTGTTGAGCTGGACTAATTTTAATGACAAATCAGAGATATCAAGGCCGACGGGATAGGTGGAGTTGTTATTGAAAAACATAGGATTGTTAAGATTTTTAGGATATTAATATTATATCACAAAATTACTTCTCTTCCCATGAAATAAAAACATATTCTCCGGTTGTGGGAAATGACGGCGGGGGAGCGTAGGTGGCTTGCGGATCATAAATGGAGGCGGTGTTTGTATAGCCGTCCGTAACAGTTATTCCCGAGACCCATTTCCAGCTCCACTCTTGATAACTTAATATTCCTCCGTATACGGTAATACTGTTTGTTACTCTCGGCGTATCATATTTGCTTCTGTAAACATGGCCGTTTTGCGCCAAAATAATGGCATCAATATTTAAATCGGTTGGAGCATGGCGGGGAACTTTGATATGTTTTTGCGCGATAAGCCCTAAAATATGGTTGCCGTCGCGCGCCAAGTAATTAATGTTATTGTTAATATAAATAGTTTTTCTTTTATTAACATTGTCAGGCAATACGGCCGCCACTATTGTCGCCCTGCCTTTAACCGTGCCTTCCACCCATATATCATCTTCAAAAAATATCTGTCCGTTTGCCGGTATCGGATAATTGCTTAATAATGTTTGCGTATTTATTTCCTCCGCTATCTTCACAAACGCCGTCCAGTCATCATTAAACTGTGAAAGCGTTGCTTTTAAAGTGTTGACTTTATAAACATCAAAAGTGCCGTTCGGCTGGAAGATTATATGATAACCCTTGTTGCTTCCGCCAGATGGGCCAAAAGCCAGGGCACTGGCTTGAAACTGCGATATATCCATAGTAATAGTATTAAAGTCAACTATCGGCACGGGGTAATTCCACAAAGCTGAACCGGCGCCGGCGCCCCAAATTCCGGGCTTTGTCTGGCTGCAACAGGCATCACCGGGACAACGGCTTGGTTTCCAACAATCAGTAACAGGAACGCAAGTGCAGCAGCCATTGCTGTATCCGCATTCATAAGTTTCTTTTAATGATGTGACCAAGGAATTATTTAAGCCGTCCATCCTAATGCCCCCATTTGCATGCGCTTCTCCGCTTATGCTCGCGTTCTCCTTAAACCAGGCGTTAGCATTGGTTAAAAATGAATAATGGGCCGAAGATGGTATGCCATATCTTGCTTCAACCGTTCTTTTGATATTGGGGTAGTTGTCAGTCCAGCCGGTGGATTTTATTCTTACAATGGTTGAACTGCCTACCGGAGGAGTGATTTCCAAACTAAATGCGCCAGTTAAGTCGCTTGAAGGCGCGGTGTAATTATGTTCGTACGGCCCGTAGGGTTCGCCCGGATCTCCGGGATCGCCGCCTGTGCCGTCATAAAAATCATTTGGCGCATGCGCCAAATGCCAGCGGTAGTAATTGATTCCCGCTTCCGCGATGTGCAATACTTGCTGTTTTGCCGTTTCTTGCAGATAAAGCTTATAGCGGTATAATCCCAAACTTACCAATCCTATTGCCGAGGCCAGGAAAATAGCAGTAACCATTAAGGCGGTTACAAACATTGCTCCGGATTGGTTGGTTTTTAGATTAAGCATATTTAAAAATTTATAGATTATCTTTTAAATTTCTTAGCTGTATATCCATTTGTATAGTATAGTCATTGGGCGCTCTTTCCGGCGTAACATTTATTTTTAGAAAAACTTTAATTAATCTGATATCTTGCTTATTGGCCGACGGATTAGCGATTAAATTATAATCAGTGTCATAATAAGTGAACATCGGTTCGGCTTGGTTATTAATATATTGGGCAATTTCAGAAACAGTTTCATTAGCCGGCAAATAATTCAGCGGATCGCCGGCGGGCTCTATCACCCCCCTTTTTAAAACCCCGTTGTCTAAAAAGTATCTTACTTTTTCAGTGTTGTTGTCTGAATCAACATTGCTGTAGAAGCTGAAGTTTTGCGTTTCAACCGCGTCCAATAAGTAGTCGCCGCGATCGCTTTGCGCCGCCTCCCTGATTTCTTTAATTAGAGAGTTAATAACCTTTCTGGCATTTTGCACCGCTTCATCTTGCTCATAGCCAAAAGCTGTTGAACGGAATCCCATGATAATATAATCAGAAGACATAATCGCCAGCATTAAAAAAATAGAAATGACAACAATTATTTCCAAGAGCGTAAACCCCGTTAGAGAACCGCGTTCTTTTACCCCGTTAGATAGTAATGACCGTTGATTAAAATTGGCGGCTTTCTCTAATGGGGTGAAGCCGCTTTGTTTTTTAGCAGATTTTTTCATTTTTATATTTGGCATTATATTACTCCAAATAAACCGTTATTGTTTGGGAGCTGTTTGGCTCAAGATTGACGGGCTGTACGGGATTTGACAGCGCAATCGCGTAAGTTGTATAGCCGGCTTGCAGGCTGATGCTGTACGAATCCCACTCAATAGCGGTTAAGGTAACCGTTCCGGCAATATTGGTAGTGAAATTTTGGGAGTATTTGTAAATAATGGGATTTTCGCCTATTTTCTTAGCGCCTGTAACTGTAATAGGAACATTCGGCACAGCCGTTTCAGCGCCGTATTGTTCCAAGTTGCTGGCGTAAATATCCAGATCGCCGTTTCTGTCATCCTGCCAAGAAACATAGGGTTTGTCATCCGCCGGGTTAATGGTTATGGCCGGGTTGTATTGCGCCGATGTTCCGGTATCAATGTTTACTCTTAAATCTTCAGCCCATAGAGCGCTGCCGCTCGTGTCGTATTTCTGCGCGTAAATATCCCGGTTGCCGTTGCGCTCGTCAGTCCAGACAACATAGATATTGCCAACGGAATCAATGGCGATGTCAGGCGAATATTGGTTAGTTGTTCCGCCGTTGGTGTTAATAAGAATGTCTGTCGCCCATAGCGCGCTGCCGGCCGCGTTGTATTTCTGCGCGTAAATATCTTGGTTGCCGTTGCGCTTGTCAGTCCAGACAACATAAATATTTCCAACGGAATCAACGGCCAATTCCGGCTCAGATTGTTTAGTCCCGTCAGACAGAGGATTGCGATTTACTCTTTTTTCCGGTATCCAAAGTTGAGTTTTAGCAGGAGTGATTAGTTGCATATAAATATCAATGTCAGTATTTCTGTTGTCTTCCCAAACAACAGCTATATTATTGCTAATTTTTAGCAAAGCTATGCGCGCGTGAGTTTGATCTTTGGAGTCGGCGGCAGTATTAATTTTTTTAGTTCCTCCCCAAATATCGCCTCCGTTAGCGGCGGATAGTTTAACCAAATAAGCATCCTGATTCCCTAAAGTGTCATCATTCCAGCAGATATACAAATCGCCGTTATTATCCACAAGTATATCGGGAAAAATTTGTTTAACAGCAGTACTTACTCTTATATCAGCGGGCGTAGCAGGGCTTGGCCATTGGGCTTGTTGGCTGGAATTATACTTTTGCGCGTAAATTCTAAAGTCAGAGGCGCTGCGGAGATCTTGCCAGACAATATAGATAAAGCCGGAATTATCAAATATTAAGCGCGGATTTTCCTGGCTTTCCGCGGTAGTATCGGTGTTAATTTGCCAATTCTGTGGCAAGATGGCCGTTACCGCTTTGATTGTAAGGTTGCTTAGCAAGTCAATGGCAAAGCTTACCTCGGTCCTTTGTCCTTCTAAAACCGTAACATTGGGTAAAGTCGGATTGGGGTTTGCCACTGTTCTGGCAGTTGTCGAGCTGGTGCTGTAGCCGGTTTTTGTAACGGTTATTTCATAGCCTTCAATTGATGCCGGCGCTCCCGGAAAATTTAATATTCCGCTGTTGCTTGTCTCTTCGGTAAAATCAACAGCCGGAACAAGGCCGCTGTTTTCTATGCGCACAGAGGCCTCATCAACCGGCAACCCGTTGGCGTCAAAGACAAGTATTGACAGCGTGCCTCCGCCCGCGTCGGTTTCCATGCCGCGCGGCGCGATGATCGTGGAGGTTGTAACATTTTTTTGGCCAAAAGGGCCGTTCCAGCTTGCTTTTACCCTGATTATTTTATAGTCAGATGATGTGGCATCATTAGGAACTCCGCCGTACAAGCCGTCAAAGGGATCGTCTTTATATGTAATTAAAGTATTAATATAAAAAATTCCATTATTTTGAGAAATAGTTTCGTCTGCCGGTATCACTCCGTTAGGAATGCTGCCTATAATTCCAACGCTGTCATAGGGAAGATTGCGGATATATTCCATTTTTTGATCGGCAATCATCGCGGCGGCCAGACGGAATTTATTGTCAGCGGTAACTTTTAAAGAATAAATAATCAAATCAAAAATCGCCAAGGTTAAAGCTGAAACTATTAAAACAGAAACCAGAACTTCTATTAAGCTAAAGCCGAATTGTTTATTTTTAATTTTTACTTTTGCATTTTGCATTTATATTTTTTTACATCGCTTGTGTTATTGAATACATTGGCATGATAATCGCCACTGCCATCGCGCCGACG
The DNA here is from genome assembly GCA_030693295.1 of bacterium. Taxonomy (GTDB): domain Bacteria; phylum Patescibacteriota; class Patescibacteriia; order Patescibacteriales; family VMTK01; genus JAHIME01. Next base: position 15,688 of record JAUYAT010000034.1, on the reverse strand, counting down.
CCGCAACCTAAGAATAGGATCAAAACCGGCTCAATGATAGACGGCAGGTTGCTCATAATTTGATCTATTTCATTTTCGTAAAATTCGGCGAGCTCGGATAAAATATTATCCAGTTCGCCAGTCTCCTCGCCGACAGATATCATTTGGCAAACAACAGGGGGAAAGAGCCGGGGATAGGACGCGACAATCTCGTTGATTTGGCTGCCTTTTTTTATTTTCTCGCCCATCTCTTCCAGCGCTTTTCTGTAATGCAAATTTCCCAATACGCTGGCGGTTATTTGAAAAGTTTTTATTATCATGATGTCGGTTTTCAGCAAGCCGCTTACGGTTCTGGCGAATCTCGCCAAGTTGATTTTTTTTATAATCGGAGCGAAAATAGGCAGCTTTAAAAGAATGGCTTGAAAATAATATTTTCCTTTGTAAGTCCGCAAAATTTGAATTAAGGCCAAAACAACGACTATGAAAATAACCAGGGAAAGAAGCCCGTTATTGACCAAAGCGTCGCTTATGCCTATTAAAATCTTGGTGGGCAGAGGCAGTTCGGCGTTGAAATCTTTAAACATGCCTGTTATTTTCGGCACAATAAAAATCATCATAAAGGTGCCGATTCCCGCCATGGCGACAAGTATTATCACGGGATAAGTCAAAGCGCCTTTTACTTTGGAAATTAATTCATGCTGTTTTTTCAGCTGCGTATAAAGCTGGCTTAAAACATCTTCCAGTTTGCCCGAAACTTCGCCTGCTTCAATCATATTGATAAAAAGTTCGCCAAAAATTTTTTTATACGGCTTTAAGCTCTCGGCAAAACTTACCCCCTTTTCCACATTGCAGGATATTTCCTTTAAAACTTTCGCGAAAAATTTATTTTCAGCTTGCTTGGTCAATGTTTTTAAAGCGACTGATAAAGAAATTCCCGCCTTAAGCATAACGCTAAGATATTGGACGAAAAACAGCTTTTCTTTTAAAGGCACCCGGGAAAGGCGCGCGATAAAATCATTGATTTTATTTATAACGGATTTTTTTTCCTTGATTATTTCTTTTTGTCGTTTGGGAAGATTGATAGCCATTTTTTTTAATTGAAAATTAAAAATTAAAAATTATTCTTTTGTAACCCTCATCACCTCTTCAATGGTGGTGATGCCGTTTTTGGCCTTGATAAAGCCGTCTTCAATGATGGCAAGCATGCCCTGGGCGTCGGCTTGTTTTTTCAGTTCGTTATTGCCCGCCTTTTTTAAAATTAAATCATATATTTCCTCGGTAATTTCCAGAGTTTCGTAAATGCCGATTCTGCCTTTATAGCCGCTGTTGTTGCATTGTTTGCATCCTTTGCCTCTGTAGAAAAGCAATGATTGCAAGTCGGTTTTCGCGTCGGCAATAGCTCTTTCTTTTTGCAAAATCTGCAAAATATTTTCAATGTTAAGCTGCTTATTGAGCTCATTGACGGTTTGCGCGTCAAGCTTGTAGCTTTGAATGCAATTAGGGCAGATTTTTCTGACTAACCTTTGGGCAACAATAACATTAGTGGTTGAAGCGATTAAAAATGACGGAATGCCCATATCGGAAAGCCGGGGCAGAGTGGTAACCGCGTCATTTGTGTGCAAAGTGGAAAGGACCAAGTGGCCTGTCATGGCGGCGTGAATGGCGATTTCCGCCGTTTCCTGGTCGCGTATTTCGCCAACCATGATGATATCGGGGTCTTGGCGGAGAAAGGCGCGCAAGCCGGCGGCGAAAGTATAGCCGATTTTTGGATTAATTTGAGATTGATTAACGCGCGGCATGCGATATTCAATCGGATCCTCCACCGTTAAAATATTAACTTCGGGGGTGTTTAAAATATTAAGCACCGTGTAGAGAGTGGTGGTTTTGCCGGATCCGGTCGGGCCTGTTACTAAAATCATCCCGTGGGGCTTGCTGATATTGCGCTTTAAAACTTCCAAACTGCTTGGCTGCAGGCCCAGTTGCTCCAATGATAAGACCTGCGCTTTTTCGTTTAATAAGCGCATAACGATTTTTTCGCCGTCAAAAGTGGGGATAATGGAAACTCTGAACGAGATTTTGTAATCTTTTGAGGATATTTTAAAGCGCCCGTCTTGGGGCAGGCGATGCTCGTCAACTTTTAAATTGGATAAGATTTTAATGCGCGCGATAATGCCGGACTGGACATTTTTCGGCAAAACCATTACATTGTGCAAGACCCCGTCAATGCGATAGCGGACGATAATATCTTTTTCTTCCGGCTCAATATGGATGTCGCTGGCCCCCTCAAAAATCGCGTATTCCAAGAGCGTGTCCACAATCCTGACAATAGGCATGTCTTCAGCCAATTTTTTCAAATTTTTATCGTCTGTCGGCTCAATTTTACTCTCGCCAGTCAAATCTTTGAACTCGGCTTTTAAGCTTTTATGGTATTGTTTTAATCCTTCTTCTATGCCTTCAGGGGATGTTAAATATATTTTCGGCTTGAGCTTTGTTTTTTTCTTGATGAATTCAAAAATTTCCAAATCTTCGGGGTCAAGCGCGGCGATTTTCAGTTCTTTATTGTCAGCGGCAAAAGCGATAAGCTTATGCGTGGCTGAAATCGGTTCGGGGATGCTCATTAAGATGTCTTTGCGGATTATTTGATCTTTAAGGTTGATGAAAGGAACTTTAAAATAATTAGCGGCATTTTCGTATAGCGACGAGGGAGTGATTATTTTTTTTTCGTATAGATAACTTTCAACCTTTTTGCCGCTGACAGCAGCTTCTTCCATTAATTTGTCAAATTCTTTAGCCGGCAATATTTTTGCCTTGTCCAATATATTTTTTAATTGTTTGTCGGTAAACATAGTTTTTGTTATTATACCATAAAACTAATATAATTATAACATAAAACCGCGTATAGTGGAAAGAGTTTTAAATTAATGGAAAGTATGGTAAATTATAATTATGGAAATTAATTGGTTAAAACTGTTGAATATTATTCATTTTGGCCGCTTAAACGGCCAGGAAATGATTTTGAATTTCCTAAGTTTTTTTTGCGCGCGTGTTTATTTAGCCGTATTATTAGGATTAAATTCATTGAATTGGTTTGCGGCTTACACGATTAATAAGAATGTAAGCCAGAATTTGATTGTCTTGCATTATAATATTGATTTCGGGGTTAACTTGATCGGTGGCGCGAAAAAAATTTATCTCATACCTTTATTGGGTTTAATTATAATTTTAATAAATTTCATTTTATCGGCCGTTATCCACAGGCAAGGCAAGTTTATTGTTCATTTATTGCTGTCAGGGGCGATATTGGCTAATTTGTTTTTGCTGGCCGGATTGGCTTCGCTTTATTTAATTAATTTCAGGTAATATTATGATTGATTTCTATGTCATCAAGATTTTGCTTTTGAGCGCGCTGGCTTTTATTTTTGCCATTGCTTGGACTCCGGCTTTAACCCATTTTTTGTATAAATATAAATTGGGCAAGCAGATAAGAAACAACGGTTCAACGCCTATTTTTACAAAAATGCATGCGCATAAGGCGGGGACGCCGACAATGGGAGGCCTGTTGATTTGGGTAACGGTTTTAATTTTCAGTTTGCTGTTTTATTATTCGGCTGAATTTTTGCCGTGGGAAATATTCAAAAATTTGAATTTCCTGTCGCGCAGCCAAACTTTATTGCCATTAGGCGCGTTGGTCGCGACCGCTTTGGTCGGCTTATTTGACGATTGGCTTGACGTGCGAGGCAAAGGAATTTTTGCCGGCGCCGGATTGGGCGTAAAATATCGCTTGATTATTTACACACTTATCGCTTCAGTCGGCGCTTGGTGGTTTTATTTTAAATTAGATTGGGATTTGTTTCATATTCCTTTCGCTGGCGATTTTCAGCTGGGCTGGCCGTATATTTTAATTTTTATTTTTGTCATAGCCGCGACCGCTTTTTCCGTTAATGAAACCGACGGCCTTGACGGCTTGGCCGGCGGAGTTCTTTTGACTTGCTTTGCCGCTTACGGAGTTATCGCTTTTACCGCGGAAAAGTATGACTTAGCTACTTTTTGCGGCGTGATTGTCGGCGCGCTGTTGGCTTTCCTATGGTTTAATATAAGCCCCGCCCGTTTTTACATGGGGGATACTGGAGCAATGAGCTTGGGCGTAACTTTGGGCGTCATCGCGATGCTTACTAACAGCGCCTTGATTCTGCCCATTATCGGCTTTATTTTTGTCATGGAATCGGCTTCGGTAATTATCCAAATTTTATCAAAAAAACTGCGCGGAGGCAGAAAAGTCTTTTTGTCGGCGCCGATTCACCACCACCTTGAAGCCAAGGGCTGGCCGGAGACGAAAATCGTTATGCGCTTCTGGGTGATTTCCGGTGTAACAGCCGTTATCGGGCTGATTGTGTTTTTATTGGACAAAACAATGTAAATATTAAAAATTAAATACCAAAAACCAAAAATAAATACCTTAAAACTTAAAAACTTTTTAGTTTTTTCATTTTTGCATATTTGTTTTTGATTTTTGATTTTTGGTATTTTGTATTTTTTATGTCTCGCGTCAAACAAACAATTAATAACTTAATAAAGCCGCGCGCCAGCCAGCATGAGCCGGATTGGAGTTTGATAATAACGACAGCCGTTATTGTTGTTTTCGGCCTTGTTATGCTTTCCAGCGCCTCGTTGGTAGTGGCCTACAAAGAGTACAATGACAGCTATTATTTTTTCAAGCATCAGTTATTAGGATTGTTTGCGGGAATAATCGCATTTTTGTTTTTCGCGCGCGTAGATTACCATAAATGGAAAAAATACGCTTTTGGTTTTTTAATTTTTTCCATTGTTATGCTGCTTTTGGTTTTTATTCCCGGCTTAGGCAAGATAGTGCGTGGTTCGCGCAGCTGGATAGATATTTTTGGACAATCTTTACAGCCATCGGAATTCGTTAAATTGTCTTTTTTGCTGTATTTGGCGGCTTGGCTGGAAAGCCGCGGTAAACAAATAAATGATTTTCATCAAGGCATAGGCCCCTTAATGATTATTTTAGGAGTAATCGCCGGGCTTATGCTGCTACAGCCGGATTTGGGAACTTTGTTTATTATTATAATAACTTCATTCGTGGTTTATTTTGTAAGCGGCGGCAATCTTAAGTACATTATTATTATTAGCTTAATCAGCATTATTGGTTTAACGGCTTTAGTATTAAAAAATGAGCATCAATTAAATCGTTTTAAGTGCTATAGAAATCCTGATTTTAGCCCGCAGAATTATTGCTATCAAATTAAACAATCTTTAATAGCTGTTGGCTCTGGCGGTATTTTTGGCAGGGGATTAGGGAACAGCAGGCAGAAATTTTTATATATTCCCGAGTTGGAAAATGATTTTATTTTTTCTATCATTGCTGAAGAAACAGGATTAATTGTAAGCGGATTATTGGTATTATTATTTATTTTTTTATTTTACAGAGGAATTTCTATAGCTAAAAAAGCGCCTGATGATTTTGGCAAGAATTTAGCTATTGGCATTGTTGCTTGGATAGTTTTTCAGGCGATATTAAATATTGGCGGAATAATTAAGTTGTTGCCTATGACTGGTGTTCCCTTGCCCTTTGTAAGTTCGGGCGGTTCGGCGATGATGGCTAGTTTAGCGGCTATGGGCATACTTGTTAATATTAGCAAACAGACCCGCCTTCGCTAAAGCTATGGCGGGCAAGCAAGATAAAGAACAAAATTAAATTTATGTCAGTGAAAAATGCCAAAATTTTATTAACCGGCGGGGGCACGGGAGGTTCAGTGGCGCCGTTGTTGGCGGTGGCTGAAGAATTACGAATTAAGAATTACGAATTAAGAATTACGAATTTTTTATGGCTTGGCACGAAGCATGGGCCGGAGCGTGAAATGGTGGAAAAGGAAGATATTAAATTTAAAGCAATCGCCAATGGTAAATTTCGCCGCTATTTTAGTTGGCGCAATTTTATTGACCCGTTTTTAATAATATTTGGCTTTGTCCAGTCGTTTTTTATTATTTTAAAATGGCGGCCTGATTTGGTTATGAGCGCCGGCAGTTTTGCAAGCGTTCCCGCGGTTTGGGCTGCTTGGCTTTTGCGCGCGCCGGTTTTAATCCACCAGCAGGACGCGCGGCCGGGTTTGGCCAATAAATTAATGGCGCCGTTCGCCCGCGCCATTACAGTGGCTTTTGAAAAATCATTAGCCGATTATGGTAAAAAAGCGGTTTGGACAGGAAACCCAGTCAGGCGGAGCATGACAACAAGGAACAAGGAACAAGGAGCAAGGAACAGTTTTAATTTAAAAAGCGATTTGCCGGTTGTTTTGGTGATCGGCGGGGGGACGGGCGCGATGGCGGTAAACGAATTAGTATGGCAGAACTTAAATGAATTAACAAAATTTTGCCAAATAATACATATAGCAGGAAGAAACAAGAAACAAGAAACAAGAAACAAAAAACCAAATTACAAAAATTACGATTTTCTCAATGCCGAACAAATGGCGGATGCCTATGCCGCGGCCGATATTGTAGTGAGCCGCTGCGGCATGGGAGTATTGACGGAGCTTTCTTATTTGGGCAAGCCGGCGATTTTAATTCCGATGCCTGATTCGCATCAGGAGGAAAACGCGGCGATTTTCGCCGAAAAGCAAGCGGCGATCGTTTTAGCCCAGAAGGAATTAACTCCGGAAAAATTGGCCGATAATATTAAAAAGCTGTTAAACGACGGGATACTGCGCGGCAAGTTGAGCGGCAACATTAAAGAGGTTATAAAAAGAGGAGCGAACGAGGAAATAGTTAAAATTGTGGAACATATATGCAAAATTGCGATTTAATCGTTAAAGGAAAATATGTTTTGCCGATGGATGATGAAATGTTCATTATTGAGGACGGGATGGTTGCAGTTGAAAAAAATAAAATTATCGCGGTTGGCGAGGAAAAAGAATTAAAAAATAAATATGAAGCTTGCTTCCGGCATCGCGCCTATTCCCGAAATGCTGAAAAAGGAAATAATGGCCGGGCTTGGCACGGACAGCGCCGCCAGCAACAACACCCTGGATTTATTTTCCGATATGCGCGCCTGCGCCCTGCTTCATAAAGTTAATAAGCTCAATCCGACAGTATTAAGCGCCCGCGAAGTTGTCCGCATGGCAACAATCAACGGCGCTAAAGTTTTAAATCTGGATAAAAAAATCGGCTCTTTGGAAGCCGGAAAAAAAGCCGATATTATCACGATTAATTTAAACAAGCCGCATTTAACTCCTCTTTACGATCCATATTCCCATTTGGTTTACTGCGTAAGCGCGCGGGATGTTGAGGATGTTATTATAAACGGCAAAATCGTGATGAGAAACAGGGCGGTGAAGACGATTGACGAAGAGAGGGTTTTAAAAGAAGCTATTTTATGGAATAGTTTTTAATTATGAATGCCCGAAGCCCAAAACTCCTTATTTTTTCTTTTTTTTATTTTCAATAAGTTTTATCACATTATCAAAATCAGCGTCTATTTGATTATATTCGTTTGCTCTTTTTTTGTTAAATTTTTTATAATTTTTTTCAGCAAGCCGTCTTGCTTCTTGATGAGAGACTTTGCCTTTGTCCATTAAAATTTTACGATTGTTAAGGGTCAAAAATCCTTCCAGTTTTTTTATCCAGTCTTTCATCTTCATCGAAATTCTTTGCATAGCTTGTCCTTCTGCAAAAATTAAATATTGTTCAACAAGATTGTTAAGAGCTAGAAGTTCTTTTTCGTTTAAATAGTTTTTGGCAATAATTATGTCATCTTTTCTTACCTTTCCTCCTCGCCAGTTTGTAAGTCCCATATTTGGTTTCTTGAAATCAACTCGTTTAGAAATTATTTCTGCGGCAGTTTTTTTCGTAATGGCAAAATGAACTTTATTTTGCACAGTTTGAAAAAATTCAATACTTATCGGATCAGTCGGATCGTAATCAATGCTTAAAGCATAAATATCTGTAATTTTACGATAAAATCTTTTTTCCGAAGTGCGAATATCTTGAATCCTACGAGTAAGTTCCTCAAAATAATCATACGGTAAATCAGGATTTTTTAGTCTCTCATCATCTAAAACAAAACCTTTTACAATATATTCTTTTAGTCTCCTTGTTGCCCATTTGCGAAAATGAGTTGCTGTTTTTGATTTTATGCGATAACCAACCGAAATAATGGCATCAAGATTGTAGAATTTTGTTTTATAATTTTTGCCATCCTCGGCAGTTATTAAGAAATCCTTAATAACTGAATTTTCGTTTATTTCTCTTTCTTCGTAGCAATTCTTGAGATGTATATTTATATTTGGCACACTCGTATCAAAAAGTTTTGCCATCAGTTTTTGTGTAAGCCATACGGTTTCATCTTCCAAACGAACATCTATTTTAGTTTCGCCGGATTCGGCTTGATAGATGATGAATTGAGAATTATTTTTTGTCATAATTATTTTAAAATTTATAACTTTATTTTTCGCTTTGGGAAGAGGGGAATTAAAGGGGTGCCTGCCCGCCTCGGGAGGGAATTCTTTTTGCCTAACGTATCGGGATATCCGTAGTTTTTGCGACCAAAGGGAGCGAAAATTTGGGTGAGCGAACGTTAAGAATTAAATTATTTATTTTTTATTTTTCTAATAATAAACTTTACAAAATTTCCAATAGCTAAAATTATTAAACCCACCAAGATAACTCCAAAATAATCTTCAAAAGGATGTTTTACCGGACTAGTAATGTAAACAAAAATTTGCATTAGCACAATGCTTATTATTAGTATATTAAATTTCGAAATTTTTCTACGTTTTGTTTTTTTAATATTTTTGTTATTGTTTCGCTCATTCATATTTTCTTCTCTCGCTTCGCCTATCTCTTTGTGTAAATTTTGCATTTGTATGTTTGTCATATATAGATTGTTGAATAATTTAATTCTGTCATTCCCGCCCGCTTCGCCAAAGCTTCAGCGAGGCGAGCGAAAGCGGGAATCCAGGAGTGAGCCGCAAAAACGCGAATAATCAATAAAAAGTTTAAAAAGTACTATAATATTTTTTAACACTTTTATCTATTTTCTTATTCTTACCGTTAACTCATGGATTCCCAGTCAAGCTGGGAATGACAAAGAGAAAGAATTATTCAGCACTTTTATATAATTAATTAGTAATAAAAGTTTTTGCAATTTTGTCTAATGTGTGCGTGTATCAGAAATTTGCCAAAGCGGAGCATGGGCGAATTCGGGTGAGCGAACTAAAAAAATTTAAACAATTTTATTTTTAGGTGGTATGTTTAATTTAATAGGTTTTATTCTTAGTTGTGGTGAATCTGATAATATATGCGATTCTGGAAATTCAGATACATCTTTTGCTTTATTTTTTTGTTGGTCTTTTTCTATTTGGTATCCCAAAAACCAAAGAAACAGAATGATAAGTAGTAAAATAATTAAAATACCTGAGATTAAAAATTTATATTTTTTCAGTTTCATTAAATAATTATCATCAATAGGTTGTATTGTGCCTATAACAATATAATAAAATGACCTTCTTATTATTTCAAAGCCGATATAAGTTAAAATAGGGAATAGTATGAGAGTAAACAGCGATATGACTATGTAGTTACTATCAAATTCATTAATCGCAAATCCCATGCTTGCGCCGATACAATATATAAATGAAAAAATATAAATAACCTTTATAAGTCTATACCATAATTTTTCCCTTAAATAGCTTATTGTTTTTGTGTTCATGGTGTTATAAGTTAGAAAATAAAATTATCTAAATTTTTATGCAACCGTATATTCGGTGTCAAGTGAAGTTTTGACTCGTTTAATTTAAAATATCCGTTACCACGGGGATTGCCATTATTAAGGTTAGAATCGTGATAATAATTGTTAACGCAATCATCCACTTCGTCTGTCTGCCAGTTTCTTTATTTAATCTAACTAACTGTTGCGTTGCGTCCGCTGTTTTGTGTAATGCCTGTGCGTCTTTTGAACCCAGGCCGCCTGTTCTTGCCATATTTATGCCATTTAATTTATTAGAGAGTCAAAATTTCATTTAACGTTTAGGAATATCCGAAGTTTGCCGCAGCGTAGCGGAGGCAAATATGGGTGAAGGCTTTTGTAAAAAGCCGTAACCAGATATGCCGTGTTAGCTGATGTATTTCTTTTTTTTCCGACAGCAGTCGGAATTGTTTTAAAAAATTTTAAAATTTCTTTTTCCGTTTTGGATTTTGGGCAGAGGGGTCAGGGGTGAATGCCCAAAATCCAAAACTCCTTATTCTGCTTGAGGGAGGGGCAAGAGGGGAATAAAAGGGGTGAATTGCCCCGACCGAAAACTTCTCATTATGGATTCTTTATTATTTTAATCAATTCATCGATTGAATTTTTTAACTCAATATCCGTGAAATTCGCATTTTGCATAGTTTTATTTTCAGGATGATGAGTCTTACTCCTAATAAATGTAGACAAGGTAATACCTTCTTCATTTTTAGCTACTCCACCAAATTCTGGAGTCCACTTTTTTGTAGTGGTTAATTTTGTTTGAAGAAAATCTTTCTCAAAAACCGTTTGTTTTCCTCTGTTATCAGCATCTGTTTGATCACTTGCTTTTCCTATATACGCTTCATGCAGAAATCCATATAACTCATCATGAAATTCAATGGTAGGCATATCATAAGCGAAAAAATTAACTTCGCCCCATGATGGACTCCAAGGAAATAATCCCCAGCCTTTATCTCTTGCGTCTGTAATTGTGATTTTTTTAGTTTCATCTCTGGTAAAAAGTAGAAGTGTGGCATTTTCAGAAATTGCACCTCGGAATAAATAGGGTGAATGGGTAGAAATAATAATTTGTTTATCTTTTGCTTCTTCAAGAAGTAAATTAAGTAACTTGGTTTGTGCTTTAGGATGAAGATGTAATTCTGGCTCGTCAATTAAATAGATAATGCTTCCCTTGGAAGCTCCTGCAATATTTTTTAGCATTAAAAGAGTTAATATTATTTCAACGCCTGATCCTAAATCTCTCACATTTATTTGAGATAGTGCATTTTCGTTTCGTATAGCAAAAAATGCATTAGAAAAAGGATGGAGAAGATTTAAAAGCTCAATTTTAATTTTTTCAAATTCATCGTTTCCAAAAAAATCTTTCAAGTCTTTCGCCGTTTTTTTTCCTACATTCTTTTTTGTAATTTCCTCAATGTTTTTAAAATATTCTCCAGCTATATTTTGAACAATTTTTTCAATATTTTCATCGTTGAGATTTTTTACAAAATTCCAATTAAGATCATCGCATATTTTTTCAAATGTAGTTTTGTAATTTCCAGTGGCAATTTGTCTTGTTCTGTTTTTATCAAAAAAGAAAATATTCAACTCTTCATCGCCATTAATTCTTGATTTTGAAAATATTTTGTCCCTACCATCAATTTCTTTTCCTTGTGTCCCATCTTTTTTTATATACTTTTCCTGTGAAATAAAATAATTGTTAATTTGAAAAGGGCTTGATAATAAATTACCTCTTTCCTTGGTATCTCTACTTTTTGCTTTAAAATAAATGCCTTTTGATTTAAAACTCCAATCTTTATAAAAATCGATTGACGAGCTACAGTCAAACTCATCAGTTTCACCCTCAATCAAAATGTCTTTTTTGAAATCAAAAAAGTCGTTTATACTTAATTTATTTTCAGCAGAAAAACTACTTAGTGTGAGATAATTAATTGCTTCAAGTATAGAAGTTTTTCCATTTCCATTTTCGCCAATCAGGATATTTAGCCCACTTCCTTTAGTTCCGTTTGGAATACTAAAATCTATCGGCTCATTTTCAAAGCATTTATAATTTTTGACCGTTAATTTTTTTATAAATATGCTCATAAAAAATTACATGGTTACTTCATTCAATGTGGTTTTCATCTCAAGGCTATTAACAAATTTGTCAATATCGGAGATCCTAACTTCCAGACCATCTTTTTTGATAAAATCAAAGTAGCGTTCGGTATCAATAAAAGATTTTGGCGAAATAAACACAGAATATGATTTAGTGCCTTTTTTAGCATACTCCTCAAGATGTCGATGTATAGAAAACGATTCTCTGATATGTTGTTGTGTTCCTGTCAGTAAAGTTACTTCAACTAAAATAGTGTCTTTATTTTCCGTGCATTCAATATCAGGGCTTCCGCCAGAAGCAAAACTCGTTGGCAGTCCTTCGTCGTCGGATACAAAATTCGGTTTTACGATAACATTCGGTAATTTTTTAAGGATAGCCAATGAAGTTAGAAATTCTAAGCGCAATGGCTGTTCAATAATTTTCAAAATATCATCACTGGAAGATTTTTTTTGTGCTAAATTAAGAAGTTCGTTTTTAATTGATTCCCAAGCATAGTGATTAACCCATTTTTCCAGTTCTGCCTTTGTAGTTTTTGCTGGGGCTTTAAATACAGAAAGTGTTGTGATTAAATCGCGATCAACTTCGCCGATATATTCAAAAAATTCTTTTTCAGTTTTAAATTTTTTGTAAGAAACATATTTTTTCAAAATATAATCAACGGTTGCTGTTTCTTTTGTGTTTATATCTATAAAACGACCACCTCCGCGTAGAGAAAGTAGACCAGTTAAACGCATTTTACGAATAAAATCATCGGGGTAATCTCCTAAAATGGAGTTATCGTCTCTTTTTGTTTCATTTAGTAATCCATAGCAAAGCTCTAAAATCACTTCGTTGCTTGGCGAATAGCCGTATTTTTTGCGCAATTTCTTTATTTCTCGATATAAACTTTTGGCATTATCGTTTTGCCAACATAGCAATAAAGGTATTTCTAATCTGGAAATGCCAGCTCCTTTGTATTCAGAATCATTATTCAAAAGTTTTATAGTTTGTATGAGTAAAATAAGCGGAACATTTTTATTTAAAACTCGACGAAACGGGTTTTGGCGTTGATATTTTGCAAAAGCATTAGCAAAAACCATTAACTCATTTTCTGGTTTCTCTTTATCCAATAACATTTTTCCGCTTTCGGAAAATTTAATTTCTTCATTTGGCCAATACCAAACAAAGCCAAGCTCTTTAGCAATTTTAAACCAAGTATCAAATCTCGAATGGAACTCTCGATTTTAGTAACGCAAACTCATAATAATTCAATAATTGAGATAAAGTATTCGTTTTTATTGAATTTTCACCTTCTTCTGAGAAATTACTGAGTAATAAAAAACCTATTAGACGATTTTTCACGGCATCTTTTGATGTTTTATTGATACCGATTGAAGTAGTTCGATTGTTCTGATTATCAAACAGTGCGTAATAATATTTTTTTGTCATATTTTTATAGATCATTAACTTATCTGCCCTGATAATTTTTCCCATTATCAGTCAAAGAATAATATCCCTTTTCGTCGTTTGAGCGAACAAACAGGTGTATATTGCTTGGATGATTGCTATTATCCTCGTGGGTATTAAGTTCGCCACGGATAGAATTTCTAAATGTGTCCATTTTATATACTAGATTTTTTTCAACTACTAATCTCTCAACTTCCTCATAGATTGTTTGAAGCGGTACAAATTCTATTCCCTTGATTTGTTGTTCTTTAATAATCTGGATTATAAGACCTTTAATTGACGGAACGGGACCGGGCAAAAATTCCTCTCGTTTTCTAATTTGATTAACCACTTTCTGAATGCTTTTATCTGTCGTTGCTTTTTCTTCGTTGTGTAAAAATGCTTTATAAACATCGGAATACCCCGCCAAATATTCTTCGTCAGGCGAAAAAACAGAGTCCGTAAATTTTACAGAATTATAAATTGCTTCAAGCTGTGAAAAATAAAGAGGTTTGCTTTCTTTAAAAATTACGTTTGCCTCAAAATTTGTCATTAATCCTCCACTTGTTAGATTTGTGCTGCCGACGATACCCGTTGTTTCTCTTTTGCCTTGAAATAAATAAATTTTGGGATGAAATACGATGTTGTTTTTATTAACATCTTTATCACCGTAACAATAAAATTTTAAGTTAGGCTTTGATTTTTGGAGTTGAATTAAATAATGCATTGATTGCGGGTCAGTTGTTTTGAAATCAAGCCCAGCGATAATCTCAACGCTTCCATTGTTGTCTAAACATTGATTTAGCGACTTCTCTATTACTTTTATGCCCGAGTATTTTAGAAAGGCAATAGCAATTCTCGCGGATTGCGCGTTCTGTAATTCTTGATTGATGATATTACCGATAGGGTAATTTAGATTTGATAAAATTTGTATAGACATAACTATTTATTACTTTTATCAGGTAAAGAAGGATTTTGTTTACCCTTTAGAATTTTTGCATTTCTAGCAGTTATCACACTTTCGCCTGTTTGTTTTTCTATTTCAATTCTCGCCTTTTTTGCAGCAAATCCTCCCGCTCGGGCAATCTGTTTATTGTTTTCCAGTCCTTGCGGTTTTTTCTTTTTAGATATTTCTGTTGTTGAGGCTTCCGCCAGCATATTCAACACTAATTCGAGATTAGTCATATTATCTCTCAAATTTTCTTTTTTCAGTCCCTTAAACTTTTTATAATCTCTCACGCTTCTATCTGCCCACGCTCTCGTAATCTCATCTGTTAGTATCGCATATTCCAGGCCTTCTTTCATTTCCCGCTCTTGCCATTCATCGGTTAATTCTTTGCGCACTTCAATACTTTTTAATCGTTGATTTATCCATTCTCTTGAATAACCTTTTTGCAAATATGTTTTCATCGCTCTATCAAAAGCAAGTTCGGGATCTTCTGTTTCTTCAATTCGTTCATATCCAACCTTGGCAAGCCATAATTTAAAAGGTTCTGCTTTCGGAGAAGGAATTGATTGGATTACACGAAGCAGGTCTTCAGTGGAAAAAGAGTCTGTTTCTCTTTTCTTTCCGTCAGGGGCGGTCATTTTCAACTGTACGATTTTTTCGTACACTTCACTACCTTCGTTTTTCAGCTTACTTTTCAAGTCGCTCCAATATCTCCTTGGAATACTAGCGTCAGTCAAGATTTCGATAACATCAATAATAGAGAAATACCAAGTTTCTTTTTTTTCATCATAAAAACGACGAACTTGCTTTTGATTAAATAAGACTATTGAATTTGTTTTTTTCATATTGAGTATTGATTAAAATAATCCAACGCTAACGACCTCCTTTTTGAGTAGGGAATTTCTAGCATTAAGGTATAAACAAACCAAATGTTCTTTTTTCTTATCCCTTAAATCGTAAGTAAGCGATAAAACATCTTGAGAATTTTTAATAATAATCTCGTTTGATTTTTCGTCCGCGTAGAATCTTTTTACTAAGGAAATTGCAGAAACAATTTGCAATGCCTTGGCTTGTCCAATCCCTGAAACTTCTAACAGATCATCAACAGTTATATCTAAAAACTTTTTACCAAATTTTTTGATAATATTTTCTGAAAGTTGTCTAACATTTTTTCCCTTTATTCCGCTACCCAAAAGAATCGCTAAAAGATCACTCTTTGAAAGTGCATCAGCCCCTTTTTGCAAAAATCTTTCTCTTGGGCGATCAATTTTTGGAATATCCTTAATTTTTGGCATATATTATTTTCGTGTTAGGCAAAGTTATTGTATTCGTTTTCCCCTTATAAATAAATCGTTTTCGTAGCGGAGCGGAGAAAACACCTTATTACCCCTCTTTTATTAAATTAAAAAATAAAATTGAATTCTTTTTTAAGAGCTGGGCGGTAGCCCAAAAGGAAAACATGTATTTCATATAACGT
>JAUYAT010000028.1 GCA_030693295.1 bacterium | reverse complement strand
AAAGATAGAAAACCCGTGGTGCCTGTACGGCATCATCTCATGGTGGGGATTTAGCAAGGTAGTTGAAGAACAAAGGAATATTTTATTTATTAAATATTCGGAAAAAGGCGAGTGGCATGCATGGGATTCGGATTATGTCAAAAGATTCGTCTCCCTTAAAGAGGCGGTAAAAGAATACGCGAGGCATAAAGGATGGAGCTTCGCTAAAGTAAAAGAAAAAGCGCTGGAAGATTTTCCCAGCGAAAATATTTAAAGCACACGAGGTTAGTCAAGTTGTTTTGGCTAACCTTTTTTTTGCTAAATTAAATAAAATAAGTTATAATAAGAATAAAGGTTCTTAAAAAATTTTAATTTTATGAGTAATGGGTTGACATTTAAATAGGATTTCATTCTTGCATTAAAAAGTTGTTTTATCGTCCCCTCCTCTTGTTTTAAGAGGAGGGACAGGGAGGAGTAGAAAATTAATTAATAATAATTCAACCATTTCAAACTCCATCCTTTCCTTCCTCTTATCCAAGAGGAAGGGACGATTTTATTATAAATTTATGGCTAAAAAAAGAAAAAAAGTTAAAACTAAATTACCGCTGAAATTAGCGAAATATCTGGAAAAAGCCGGCGTTAAACATAGCATTTTGGAGCATAAAACGGTTTATACCGCTTTTGACGCGGCCGCCACTATGAAGAAAAAGTTAAACGAAATCGCCAAGTCGCTGTTAATTAAGGCGGACAAGGATTATTATCTGGCGCTTTTGCCGGCCGACTGCAGCTTGGATTTTAAGAAGCTGGCCAAATGCATTGGCGCGAGCGCGGGCAAAACAATAAAGGTTGTCAAGATTCCGGGCGAGAAAATAATGGAGAGTTTGTTGAAGGTAAAAGCCGGAGCGATGAGCGCTTTCGGCGGCTTGCATAAATTGCCGGTTATTATGGACAAAGGATTGGCAAAAGCCAAAAAAGCGGTTTTCTCTTCCGGCAGTTTTAACCATTCGGTAGAGATGGCGGTAAAAGATTTCGCCAAGCTGGAAAACGCGGTGTTGGGGAGTTTTGGAGTAAAGAAAAAGATAAAAATTGTGAAACCTAAACAGGTTGTGAAAAAGAAAAAAGCGGTAAAAAAGAAAAAGTAATTATGAATATCAAACTTGAAAAATTTGAGGGTCCTTTGAGTTTGCTTTTGCGGTTAATTGAAAAAGAAGAAATGGATATAACCGAAATCAGTTTGGCTAAAATAGCGGATCAATATATTGAATATATCAGAAGTTTAAGCAAAACCGATTCGGAAGAAATGGCGGATTTTTTAGTGGTGGCGGCGCGCCTGCTTTTAATCAAATCCAAGGCGCTTTTGCCTTATTTATATCCGGAAGAAGAGCGGGAAATTGAGGAGCTGGAGCAGCAATTAAGAATGTACAAGGAATTTCTGGACGCGGCGAAGAAGGTGCAGGCTTTAATCGGCAGGAAAAAATTCATGTTCGCGCGCGAATTCAACAGAAAGGCGATTTTGGCCAACATCCATTTATTCTCGCCGCCGAAAAAATTAACCGCTCGGGACCTGGCCGCTGTTTTTCAGGAAATAATCGGCGGGCTGGAACCGATTGAGAAGCTAAAAGAGGAAAAATTAGAGCATAAAATAAATATTGAAGACAAAATTTTAGCCATTCAGAATATGCTGATTAATAGGATTAAAGTAAGCTTTAGCAAGGTGATGGCCGGCGCCGGCACAAAAACCGAGGTTATTGTTATTTTTTTGGCAATGCTGGAGCTGATAAAACAGAGAGATATTACGGCCGAGCAGAGCGGGTTGTTTGAGGAAATTTTAATTAATAAAATATAATATGAGCATTAAATCCCAAATAGAATCGTTATTATTCATCTCGGCCAAGCCGATGGCTATTAAGCAATTATCCGATTTAACCGGCAAGCCGGCGGGGGAAATTAAATTGGCGGGCGATGAGCTTGTTGAGGAATATAAAAACAATAAGCGAGGAATTCAAATTATAAAAGACGGCTCAAAATATCAGATGGTCAGTTCGCCGGACAACGGGAAATTAGTCCAGGAGTTCATTAAAGACGAAACCACGGGCGAGCTGTCAAGGCCGAGCTTGGAAGCTTTGACCATCATCGCTTACAGGGGGCCGATCAGCAAAATTGACTTGGACAGGATTAGGGGAGTCAATTGTTCCTTGATTCTGCGCAATTTGATGCTCAGGGGGCTTATAGAAGCGAAATATGACAAAAAAAAGAACGAAACCTATTACAGCGCTACTCTTGATTTTATAAAATTTTTAGGCGTTAGCGATATCGGCCAGCTGCCGGACTACGAAAGATTGCATAAAGACGATACGATTGACAGAATGCTGGAAAATAATAAAAATTAAAAATTAATTATGGCAACTTCTATAATTATCAGCTTAATAATCTCCGTAATTTTAAATGTCGGCTTTTTAAACCAAGCTAATTCTAGTGAAATTATGCCTGCTAATCATCTTGAGCCGGCAGAAAACGGCCTGCCGAGAAATTTAAACTTGCCGGTAAAAAAATTGGCCGCCGGCAATTTGGAAATTTCAGCCACGAGCAGCGCGGCAGTTGATTGTAAAAGCGATGCTGTTTTGTTTGGCAAGCAGAAGGATCAAATTTGGCCGATTGCCAGCATTACCAAGCTGGCTGCCGCGCTGGTTTTTCTTGAACATAATCCGGGCTGGGACGCCATTTATCAGATAAAGGCGGGGGACAAGCAGGAGGGCGGAAGAATTTATTTGTTTATGGGAGAAAAAGTAAAAGTAAAAGACTTGTTTTATTTCAGCTTAGTCGGCTCGGACAACACCGCGGCAATGGCCTTGGTCAGATCAACGGGTTTAAGCGATGAAGAGTTTATAAATAAAATGAATGAAAAAGTCCGCGCTTTGGGCTTGAAGAATACCCATTTTGACGACCCGGTGGGCTTAAGCAGCGGCAATGTGTCAACCGCGAAAGAGATAGCCGCGCTGGCCGGGGCCGCGTTCGCCAATGAGGATATAAGCGGAGCCAGCCTGACAAAGGCGTATGAATTTGAAACTTTGGGAGGAAGGAAGAAAAAAATAAACAATACCGACGCTTTATTGGATATTTTTCCGCAAAACGGGATAAAAATTCTGGGCGGCAAGACCGGTTATATTGAAGCGTCGGGCTATTGCTTTGTCGGAAAATTCGCCGACCATAGCGGCAATGAAATAATTTCCGTTGTGCTGGGCGCCGACAGCTACAACGCGCGCTTTGTTCAGACAAAGGAGATGGTGGAGTGGGTTTATGAAAATTATCAATGGTGAAAAATATGTTCAATGTTGATTACGCCGCATTATTTCAAAATATTCCGCCGCAATTGGCGACATTTTTAATCGCCTTGATTCCCATTGCCGAATTAAGGGTTGCTATCCCGGTTGCCTTGGGAGTTTATAAATTGCCGATATGGCAAGCGATATTTTTCGCGAGTATCGCGGATATTATTGTCGCCGCGCTGATAATATATTTCTTAGGCCCGATTCATAAATTTTTATCGGGAAAATTCAAATGGGTTGACAGATTTTTTGACTGGCTGTTTAAAAGAACCAGAAGAAAGTTCAGCGGCAAATATGAAACTTGGGGCAATATCGGATTAATGATTTTCGTGGGCATACCCTTGCCCATGACAGGGGCCTGGACCGGCTCAATCGCCGCCTGGCTGTTCGGCCTGCCGAAAAAACGCTCTTTGTCTTATATTTCATTAGGTGTTATAATATCAGCAGGGATAGTGACTTTAATCAGTTTGGGAATGATTAAAATATTTTAAATAATTAATAAAATATAAAAATAATAATAAATTTATGCGTAAAGATAAAATCGTTATAGCCAATTGGAAAATGAAGCTAACTTTAGCTGAAACTTTAAATTTAGCCAAAAGCATGAAAGCTAAATTAGCAGAATTAAAAAAGGGAACAATGGTTATTTGTCCTAATTTTATTTCTTTAATTGATGTTAATAAAATATTAAAAGGAAGCAATATTAAATTAGGCGCGCAAAATGTTTTTTGGGAAGAAAAAGGCGCTTATACTGGCGAGATTTCGCCTGACCAGCTTGTTGAAGCCGGATGCGATTATGTTATCGTGGGCCATTCGGAAAGGCGCAAATATTTGCTTGAAAATTATGAAATAATTCATCAAAAATTGAAAGCTGTTTTAAATATTGACAATTTAATTCCTATCGTCTGCATTGGCGAAAATACCGATGAGCGCAAGACTGACCGCAGGGATTTTGTTTTAGTTGATCAATTGCACCAAGCATTGGGAGGAATTGACATAGTGGGCGATCAGCAGATAATTATCGCTTACGAGCCGATTTGGGCGATTGGCTCCGGCATAGCGATTGAGCCGAGCGAAGCCGAGTACGCCCATAAAATCATCAAGTTGACTTTAAAAGATATTTTCGGCCTTCAAATAGCCAGTAATAATTTCAGCATTATTTACGGCGGGAGCATTGACAGCAAGAATGTCAAAAGTTTCGCTGATATAGAAAATATAGACGGCCTATTAGTCGGCGGAGCCAGCATTGACGCCAATGAATTTTATAAAGTGGCTAAGGCGATATTGAAATAAAAAAATTAATTAAATATTTATTTTTAAATCTATGCTTGTTCACATTAAAGACATCGTTATTGAAGCGCAAGATTCCGGCTATGGAATAGGCGCTTTTAACATTTACAATTTGGAATCGGCGCTGGGCGTGGCCGAGGCGGCCGTAAGAGCCAAGTCGCCGGCGATTATTCAGGTTTCAGAAAACGCGATTAAATATATGGGCTTGAAGCCGATAACGCATATAGTTTCCACAATCGCGAAAAATATCGCCGCCAGAGTGCCGATTGCCTTGCATTTGGATCATGGCAAAAGTTTTGATTCTATTTTTGAATGCATCAACGCCGGCTTTACTTCCGTTCATATTGACGCCTCCGACCTGCCGTTTGATGAAAATGTTAATTTGACCAAGCATGTGGTTGAGGTGGCTCACGCGAGAAAAGTCTGGGTGCAAGGCGAAGTTGGCGCCATGGTCGGCGGGCACGGGGATAAAGGCAAGATATTAAAAAATATACCCATAGCAAGCGTTGAAGAAGTGATAGAATTTGTTAAAAGAACCAAAGTTGACACGATTGCCGCGGCCATTGGCACGGCGCACGGGATTTATGACAATGAGGATGTTAAGATAAATTTGCTTAAAGAAATTAAGGAAAAAACCAAAAAGCCGTTTGTCTTGCACGGCGGTTCGGGCGTAGCTGACGCGAAGATTAAAAGCGCCATTAAAAACGGGGTAAATATAATTAATATCGGCACTGACATCAAAGTCGCGTTTTGCCGGGCCTTAATAGATAATTGCGCGAAAAACAGCAAGGAAACCGATCCGCGAATTTTATTAAAGCCGACCATTAAAGCCGTGGAAAAAGTAGTATATGATAAAATGAAATTATTCGGCAGCGCCGGCCGGGTTAGGATAGGAGAGGTGGAGACATAAACAATATGTACAACATAATTCCATTAATTTTAATATTAATCAGCTTGAGCGTTATCATAGCTATCTCGGTTAGAAAATTTTCTGTTTTGGCCAATTTGGACACGGAAAACATCCAGCAAGAAAAAGAAGCGAAATTTAAAGAACGGATTATCAGCAACCGCTTAAAAAGAAATTTTTTCAAATGGAGCGCGAAGCTGATGAAAATAATCAGGCCGGTCGGCGACGCGGCCGGCAAATTTTTTAAATGGATTTATAAAAAACTGCATGAATTAAAAGAGGATTATAAAAGCGAGGAAAATGTTTTGTCGGAAGATGACATTAAGCAGAAAATTAGAGCGTTATTTGACGAGGCGGAGGCATTCAAAAAACAAGATAATTTAATTGAGGCGGAGAAAAAACATATTGAGATTATCGGTTTGGACAGCAGAAACATAAAAGCGTTTGACGCGCTGGCGCATCTTTATTTTGAGCGCAAGGAATATAAAGAAGCGAAGCAGACTTTTGAGCATGTTTTGAAATTAAAAGAAGACAGCGGAGAAACCGACCAATGGCCGCAAACATATTTTGATTTGGCGTTGGCTTGCGAAGCGGTTGGGAATTTTGATGGAGCGATGGGCAATCTCGGAAAAGCTCTTAAGTTAGAGCCGAATAACCCCCGCTATCTTGACATAATGCTGGAAATCAGTATAATTAATAAGGATAAAGTTTCAGCTCTTGATGCTTACAATAAGTTAGCGGAAGCAAATCCGGACAATCAAAAATTAGCCGAATTTAAAGAAAAAATCGACCAGTTGTAATCATATAATATGTAACATATAACATGCGGCACATAACATGCAACAAAACAGAATTGTGTTTTTTGTTGCATGTTATGTGTTTTATGTTTTGTGTTGCGTGAGTTATGCCGTTGTAGCTTCCGCCGTCGCTTCCGCCGCTGCTTCCGCCGCTGCTTCCGCCGCTGCTAAAGCTATGGCGGACAAGAAAGCTATGGCGGACAAGAAAGCTTTGGCGGACAAGCAGCTGGTAGAGCAACTCTTCGCCTGCATGCCGAGATAGCTCAGTTGGCAGAGCACTTCCATGGTAAGGAAGGGGTCCGGGGTTCGAATCCCCGTCTCGGCTCATAAAAATTTTTTATTGAAATCAAAAATAAACACGGGTCGGTACCAAAGCGGTCAACTGGGGCAGACTGTAAATCTGCTGGCTTACGCCTTCGTAGGTTCGAATCCTACCCGGCCCACCTTCGCCTCGCCGTAGCTCGGCTTCGGTGGGCGAAGCCCACCAAGAAGAGCGAAGGCGGGCTTCGCTTTAATGTATCTTATAACATGAATTATTATGTGTATATTTTAAGATGCAACAATAATCATTTTTATGTTGGTTGCACAAATAATTTAAAAGAAAGAATGGATAAACATAAGAGAGGTAAAGTTCAGGCAACAAGTAATTTATTGCCTTTAAAGTTGATATTTTATTGTTGTTTTTTGGATAAATATTTAGCATTTAAATTTGAGAAGTATTTAAAATCAGGATCAGGAAGAGCGTTTTTAAATAAGCATTTAGTATAATAAAATTTAATAATAATTAACATTATGTCGCAAGACAACATGATAAAATTAGAGTGCGTTGAGTGCAAGAGGATTAATTATTTTTCCAGAAAGAATAAAAAAACTCTTAAAAATAGGTTAGAGATTAAGAAGCACTGCAAGCATTGCAAAAAACACACTGTCCACAAGGAAACGAAGTAATTTCAGATTTCAGATTGCTGATTTTTGATTTATGCGTGCATTCAATTTGCTTGCAAGTTATTTTTTTAAGAAAATAAATCAAAAATCAAAAATTAAAATGCGGGTGTAGTATAGTGGCAGTACAGGGGTCTCCAAAACCTCTAGCGGGGGTTCGATTCCCTCCACCCGTGCGGTTATTTAAAATATTATGATTAATATATAAATCGCTGGCTGCGATAACATTTATATGTATAAAAAAAGAAAAGTTGCTTTAAAAAAGCACAGAAAAAAGCAAAGCAAGAAAATCAGTTCATTGCGTTTTAGGTAATCTTTATGCGATTTGACTTTTTTAAAAAAATTTAGTAAATTAAACGGATAAACAAACAAACTCGGGAGGAAAAAAGGAGGGTTTGTTTTTTTGTGTTTGAACCTTGAAAATTTATTCAGTTGGCGGGAAAATTTGGAAGGAATCGGTAAAAATCAAAATAAGGATAAAGGGAGGCAGAAATGAGCAAGATAATACGGATTGCAAGGGCGCCAAAATTTCCGAAACGAAAGGAAACGGGCATTTACACTATTTTTTATCTGGAGATCGCGGACGAGGATGCTGCGAAAACGCCGCTTCTTTACGAAGTTCTCCACGATTCCGAAGTGGAGAACATTGTGGGCGATCTCCCGCAAGGCGATTTCCACCAAGTAATGTATAAGAACGCTATCGTTGATCCTCAGACAAGGACCATCGGCGCGGGATGTGAAAAACTCGGAGTTAAGTTAGAGGCGCTTAAAGTCGCGCGCCGCTATTACGGCGGCGCTTTTAAAGGCGTGTATGTTAACCCCAATGTGGAAGTATGCTTTACTGAAGAGCCGGAATTAACAACATTAAAGCCCTTCGGCGAACGTGTTTCGATGGAAACCTACAACCTTTTGGCCATGACCGATGACGAAATTATGCGGCTTAGCCAAGACCTGAATCTTTCATTATCGTTTAAGCAAATGCAAAAAATCCGGGTAGAACAAGTAAAGCAAAAGCTTCCTTTTGTCACCGATTTGATGCTGGATGTGTATGCCATTCTTTGGTGCGATCATTGCAGGCACACTTGGTGGCAAGAACTTGGCCAGTTGCTTAAAAAACTTCGGAAAACTACCGAAGAAATCAATAATCCCAATGTTATTTCAGCTTTTATTGACAACGCGGCTGTTTGGGATTTTTACGACGACCTCGTTTTGGCATTCGGCGGAGAAACCCACAACAGCCCGTCAAGAAAATGGGCGTTTGGAGGGCAGATTACTAAAACCCTGGGACATGATCGTGATATTTTTATGACCGGTTTAGGGGCGAAACCGATTATGCATCTTGAGATGACAACTGTTGGCGAATTTGCCCCGCGAAAAGTTTATCCCATACTTGAAAAATATGTTTTCTCTGAAGCGCAATTAGCCCGCGAAACAATCGCTGCGGTGGCGATGGCGGGAAATACTATGGGAATTCCCATGGGACTGGCCAGAATGTATAGCCATCCGGCTTTTGGCGTAAAACCTTTCGCGTTCGGAGGAACAGTCGGTATTACGACGAAAGAAGCGGCCCTAAAAGGTCTTCCTCGGGCCGGAGATTTAGCTGTAATAATTAACAAAACAGGTAACGATGGTTATCATGGCGGAACAGTTGCTTCCAAAACCCTTACTGGAAGCGTAAATACCGACGACCACGTTCAGATCGGCGATCCATTCTCGCAACAGAAGATGATGCCCGCTATAATCAAGATTCGCGACAGTAAGTGCGTGCGAGCGAATAACGATTTCGGCGCCGGCGGTTTTATTTCAGCTTTCGGAGAAATGGCAGAACCAAAAAAACTACCATGGGGAAGCTATGAGGGAGGATTACTACTTAATTTCGCATTGCCGCCGCTTAAATGCGCCGGACTCCCTTATAAAATCATCGCCATCGGTGAAAGCCAAGAGCGATTCGCTTTTGTCGTGATTCCGGAAAAACTTCTGGAATTCATGGAAATTTGCGAAAAATTCGAGCTGGAATGGACGGTCGTCGGCGTTTTTACGGGCAATAAGCGTCTACAAATTATTTACGATGAAGATGTTAGCGAATTCACCAATGACACTCCGCTTTCAGGCGAGGTGCTTCTTGATTTGCCTTACGAGGCGTTTGAAGACTGTCCCTTGTCGGAAGTAAAAGTTGTTGAACCGCCTCCCCAAAAATTTGAGGCGGAATTTCCGGCAATCACCTTGGATAATATTGAAGATATGGCAGAGAAAGTGGCTGGCCATTTTGACAACTGCAATCAAACAAGAGCGAGATTGCAATATGATTCAACAGTGCAGGGGATATGCGTGCAGGGTCCGATTTATGGCGTTAATTACAATGTCGGTTCTCATTTGGCCGTGGAAAAACCGATTTACGGCAAGTCTCGCGGCTTAACCGTAAGTATGAGTTTTAATCCTTGGTTGCTTGAGGCCGATCCGATAAAAGGCGCGTTCTCCGGATTTCTTGACGCGTATATCACTCATGTAGCGGCCGGAGTAAATCCGGTTGATATCGGCTTAGTGGATAATTTTTATTCGCCCAGCCGCGATCCATACGCTCCTTATTATGTTATCGGACAAGTAAATATTCTCTGCGAGTCGCAGAAGCGAACAGGGCCGATTGTCAACGGCAAGGACAGTAATCACGGTTCAGGTGAATATGAAAGCCATGTAATTCATATTCCGCCTTCTGTTAATATTATGGCGGTGGGAAAAATTCCTGATGTCTCAAAGCTGATTCTCCATCAGTGGCGGCGTCCCGGCAACCTGCTTTACAGTTTAGGGCGGAGATCAACCTCCTTGGCCGGTTCCATTTTGGCTTCCGCTTTGGAAATTAAAGGAGGAAAAGTTGAGACGATTCCGATGAACGATGTACCCGCTCATGTTCAAAACTGCTACAATCTGGCCAGCGCCAGAATTTATGTTTCCACTGTTCCGGTTAACCGCGGTGGCTTGATTATGAGGTTGTTTGAAGGAGCTGTTGCTTCAGGTTTTGGAATAGAAACTAATCTTTGCGCCGAGCTGTTTCCTGAAAGTTTCGGAACGATTCTGGTTGAAATTGAACCTGAAAATGTTCCACGGATTAAAGATACTTTCGGCGAAGATGCGCTTTTCGTCGGTACTATTATTAAAGAAAAAGTGATAATAGCGCGCGGACAACATTTGAATTGGAACCGATTATTCACGAGTTGGAATACCAGGTTTGAAAGGGAGGTTTATGATGCCTAAGAAGAAAGTGGCTGTGTGGTATTGGCCGGGAACAAATTGCGAAGTTGAGAGTCTGGAATCGTGGAAGTATTTGGGTGCGGATGCAAGACTGGTTTTCGCCAAAGATTTTGTTTCGGGCCGGGAAAATATCAGGGATTATTATGTCCATCATTGGACAGGCGGGTTTACTTATAGCGATGATTCCGGAGCGGGAGCAGTAGCGGCCATCATGGCGCGTGAAGCCATTGAAATTTTAATGGAAGCCCAGCTTCCGGTCATTATGGAATGCAATGGATTTCAAATCGGAATGCGATCACGGTTTTTCGGTAAAGGATTAGCTTTGGTGGAAAACGATTGCGGTGAATTTCAAAGTATGCCCGTTCTTCACCGAGTTGAATCATCTCCAAATTGCATCTGGACCAAGGAATTGGAAGGTAGAGTTCTTTCTTTCCCGTCGGCTCATAAGTACGGCAAGCTAATAATAACTGGAGAAAAACAGCCGAATGTAGTTCTCGTGTATGCTTCGAAGTCGCCAAACGGCGGACATATCGCCGGAATTTGCTCAGATAACGGGCTATGGATGGGACTGATGGATCATCCGGGAAGACCATATGACAATCCGGACGGGTTGCTTCTATATGCTAACGGCTTGAAAACCGTATAAATTAAATATTAACCACATACCGGTCCCTGTTTCTTTGAAGCAGGGACCGAAATTTCTTTTAAGGAGGAAGATATGGCGGATTTGTATAAACAAGACGGTGTTGACATTGACGCGGGAGACGCTTTTTCCAAATTCTGCAACAAGATTAACAAAACGACTTATAGCGCTTCGTCATTTGTCAAGATTTTTGACTTGTCCCGCGGCAACTTTCGGGGGCCGAAGGGCTTTAATTTCGTTAATCTGCCGGCGGGATGCGTTGTAACAGGCGGAATGGACGGTATAGGTACTAAAGTTGTGGTTATAGTTGCAGCCGGTAATTTAATTACCACCGCCAGCAATGTCATAGCCATGACTGCTATGGATATAACCAGATGGGGAGGTCTTCCGCTTCTTTTTATGAATACCTTTGATGCCCGTTCATTGGGAAAGATTGATTCGGAAACATTCCGGCTTTGCCAGGAAGTGATGGAAGGGCTAAAAAATATAGCGCTTAATCACAGATATGTTTTGTTCACCGGTGAAACTGCCGAACTTGGAAAATGCGTTGGTTCGGATAACCCTCGGGCAAAACTGATGTTTAACTGGTGCGGCGCGATGCTGGGCGTTTATCATCCTAAAAAAATGATTTTAGGGGAAACGGTTAAACCGGGCCAAGTAATTATCGCGCTTCGCGATGATTTCAGAAGTAACGGCTACAGTTCGGTAAGAAAAGCTTTGGCAATCAAGTATGGCAAAAAATGGTGGAATAACCCGGAAGCTTACGAGGATATTCTTGCCTGCGCTTCACCATCAGTTTTATATGACAGAATGTTGAATGCGGCGCATGGGTGGTTTTTAAATGATCCGTTTAAGCCGCCATTTAAGATGCATTTGATAGTGCATTTATCCGGCGGAGCCTTCGAATCAAAGTTGGGCAACGATATGCTCAAACCGTTGAAACTGTCGGCTGATTTAACAGATCTTTTTGCGCCGCCTCCGATAATGAGAAAATGCGCGGAGTGGCGCGGAATGGATTCGGAAGGATGCTACAGAACCTGGAATGGAGGACAGGGAGCGCTGGTGGTGGTTGATAAGCCGGCCGCCAAAGCTTTTGTAAAATTTTTCCGGCATTTCGGTATGGAGGCGCAGATTGCAGGGAAAATTACCGAAAAAAAGGAGTATACCGTATCCATAAAATCAAAATTCGGAGACGGTGAAACATTATTTTATTAATATCCGCATAAAGGGGAATTGCGATTCAATTCCCCTTTTTTTATTTTCCAAAATAAAAACCGCTCCGATGTACATCGGAGCGGTTTTTGCCGTATGCAATCAGCTTTTTATCCCCGCCATTTCTCAATATACTGCCCTATGCCGAATTGTTTAAGCTTGTTTTTCAATTTATTTTTACTATGGAGATATATAATCATTGAAGCGAGCTCAACAAAATAGCGGTTCTTGACAATTTTATATTTGATAATCTTTGACTGGATGGCGCGCCTGATGGTTTTTGCCTGCACTCCGCCTATTTTTGCCGCTTCTGAAATTGAAAACCAGATGGGTTTGGCGATATTTTTAGTTAAAACATTAACCTCAAGAATATTATCGTATTTTCTTTTCTTTGCTTCCTCGTTAGTTTCCATATTTTATACTTTTAGTCTACATTCTTGTAGACTAAAATATAAAAAATTACTAAAATTATATAAATTACTATTTTTAGTCTACATTCTTGTAGACTAAAAATGAGTTAATAAATGTCATTCTGAGCCCATAGGGCGAAGAATCTCTGGTAAGGCGGAATGAATGTTATTAAATAGTTGCGCGTAATCAGCGAGTAGCGCGACTAACCAGAGATCCTTCACTCCGCTTCGCTCCGTTCAGGATGACAGGTGTGGCTACGCTCAGGATGACAAAGAGAAGGGATTATTCAACGTTCTTAATTTAAAGTCCAGTGTGTTGTAGACTAAAAGTTTATTATATCTTCTCATATTATTTTAAAAAATGCAAGAGCGTAATCATAGAACATGGAACACGGAACATGGAACATGAAAATAAGGTAAATTAAGGTAAATTATAAATATGTTTCATGTTTTATGTTTCATGTTATATGATGCTTGTTTGCCTTTTTGCGTTAAATATGTTAATTTTAATATTAATTCAGTGTAACATATCGTTAACTTTTTCGTATAATTAAATGAAGATATCAAGCATAAATTCTGCCATGGAAACAGGCAGGGAAAAAATATTATTTTTACGATTAAAAAGCAAAGATAAGCAGGCTTTTATTAAAGCTTACGATTTGTATATTAACCAGATTTATCGCTTTATTTATTTCAAGGTAGGGAGCAAAGAAGAGGCGGAAGACTTAACCTCGGCTGTTTTTTTAAAAACTTGGGGCTATATCCAAGAAGGCAATTTAACCGATTATAAGACCTTAAAATCATTAATATATAAAATCGCCCGCAATTTGATAATTGACCATTACCGCAAAACAAGCCGGCAGGAGAAGGTAAGCATCAGCATCAGCGCGGGCGACTGCGAATTGAATCTTATTGATGAAAAGCAGGATATCGTGAAGCAGATGGAACTAAAAATGGAATTCGCCGGACTGGAAGCCAAATTAGCCGAATTAAAGGATGAATACAGGGAAGCGCTCGTCTTGCGTTTTATCAACGAGCTTTCAATCGGCGAGATGGCGGATATTTTAAACAAGCCAAGGGGCAATGTAAGGGTGCTGATATTCCGGGCGCTGGAAGCGCTGAAAAGAATAGCAGGCGCATAGAATCAATTTTCTACTCCACCCTGCCCCTCCTCTTAAAACAAGAGGAGGGAACGATAAAAATTGTTTATGAATGAACAAGAATTATTAAAACAATTAAATAATTTAAAAAGCATAAAACCCGACAGCCAATGGGAAAAAGGCAATCGGGATCTTTTGTTTAATCAAATTTGCGGATCTCAATCAGGAGACAGAGAAGCTGGAATTAGCTGGATAAAAGTTTTGGGGAATATTGCGGCGCATAGTAAAATGATAAAGCAATTATCCCAGCCCTCTTTCATAGTTTGCGCGATTGTAATTATCGTTTTCGGCGGCGGCATTGCCGGCGTCAAGGCGTCGCAAAACACCAAGCCGGGCGATTCGCTTTATATCGCTAAAATAATCAGCGAAAAAACTCAATTCGCCATAACTTTTGACGAAAAAGAAAAAGCCAAATTGGGATTGGATTTTGCCGGCAATCGGGCGCGCGAAATTTCCCAAGTGATAGCAGAGAGCGACAAGAATAAGGAAGCGCAAGTGGAAAAATTAACAAAAGATTTTAAAAATGAAATCAAGCAGGTTAAGTCAAGACTGGAAAAAATGAACGCCATTGCCAAAAAGGGCGCGGGCGATTCAGGCGCCACTGGTAGCTCTAATGAAACGCAAGGCACGGAACAAGACGCCGGGGTTTTCAGCGCCAACCTTGGAAAGGACAACCAAAGAATGGAAATTTCGGAACCGGAAAATAAAAACCAATCACCGGCCGCCACCACGACTGAAACAGCGGCCGTTAAAACCGTTCCGGTTAGCAACGGCAAAACTTTGGAAAACGCCCTTGATGAAGCCGAGAAATTATTTAATGAAAAAAATTATGACGGCACATTGAATAAATTAAACGAGGCCAATGATATAATTAATAAAGTCGGCGAAATAAGCGAGCCGAAAGGCGAGAGCGCCGCTTCAACCACCGGCGAGGTTTTGGGCGCGAGCGAGGAGGGGAATTAAGAGTGTTAAGTAATTCAATTCTGTCATTTAGACTGTCCGAAAACTACCCTTGTCATTCCCAGCTTGACTGGGAATCCAGGGGTGAACCGCAAAAATGTGAATAATTAATAAAAAGTTTTAAAGCATAATAATATTTTTAACACTTTTATTTATTTCCTTATTCATACCGCTATCTCCTGGATTCCCGCTTTCGCGGGAATGACAAAACATATTTAGCGCGGATCGCGGGGCTGTTGCCGAATATGGCATTAGACGACAGCCCCGGGGCAAAATTAGAAAGGGTCGAACCGTTAATCGCGGGATTTTGCCTTAAACTCGCTTTTGCGAGCGTTAATTAATAAAATGCCTTTTAAAATTAATTGCAAAGTAAACCAGCAAGCTATGTTCCGTTATTAATAGCTAACTCCATTCGGAGATTTAACGGAACACCCCGCCCCAATTTTTGTGGATTGTATCGCGAAAAGGGGTGGGTAATGGAATCAATACTTGTCTTGATTTCACCCAATCCATAAAAACTGGTGCGGGGGAAGCGGGATTCCGGCTGATTTGCTTGCCTCGCCGAAGCTTTATAGCGTAGGCGGGCTTAAGACTAATTTTAAAAGCATTAAAAGGACCCCTGTTAAATATTTGTATATTTAACCGGGTAAAAAATTTTCTATGAAAAGATTAAGAAAAGCTTTAACCATTACCGTTATGATGGTCACTGTCTTGTCTATGAGCATGGTTGCGGTGCCTTTGCAGGCAAACGCGGCCGCCCAAGCAGGCGACCTGATTAAGATGAGCGGACTTTCATCCGTTTATTATTTAGGCGGTGATGGCAAGAGATACGTTTTCCCTAATGAGCAAACTTATTTTTCCTGGTACAGTGACTTCTCTTCTGTGGTAACCATTCCGCAGAGCGAATTGGAAACCTATCCTTTAGGCGCCAATGTCACAATAAGGCCGGGCACTAAATTAGTTAAAATTACCACAGATCCGAAAGTGTACGCGGTTGAATCAGATGGAATATTAAAACATGTTCCTAGTGAAGCCACCGCCATCGCTTTATACGGAGCCGACTGGGCGAAAAGAGTGGTTGATGTTTCTGACGCGTTCTTTACTAACTATACCGTTAGTACCGGAACCGTTAGCGCGACCGCTTACCCGGAAGGCAGTTTGATCAAGGCCGCTGACGCGTCCGATGTTTATTATATTGCTTCCGACGGCACGGCAAGAAAGATCGCCTCTGAGGCGGCTTTCTTAGCCAACCGTTTTAAATGGAGCGATATAATCACCACCACTTTGGCTATCCCAACAGCCGGTACTGCAATTGCCGCTTCTGAATCAACTTTGATTGACACCTCATCCGGCGCGGGCGGAGTAGCCGGCGCGGGAACAGGGTTGACAGTTTCTTTGGCTTCTGATACTCCTGCTGCAAGCAGTGTGCCTAAAAATACATCTGTTTCAATGATGAAAATCAATTTAACCGCTTCCAACGACGGCGATGTGTCAGTCACTGGCATTACATTCACGGCGGCAGGTTTGTCTATGGCTACAGAAATTACCGCTATTTCCGCTTTCTCTGACGGAAAAAGGTTGAATTCAACCGCTAAAAACATTGATTCAAACAAAGTTGCCCAGTTAAGCTTTTCCAATCCTTTAGTAGTGAAGGCGGGCGCGACCGTTAAAGTTGAAGTTAAAGCAACCGTTACCGGAATCGGTAATTATGCTTTAAGCGTTAAATCAGCTTCGGATATTTCCACTAATGGCGCGGCTGTATCCGGCTCATTCCCTGTTACAGGTAATGTCATGGCTGGTGTTGATGTGGCTGTTGGAGAATTGACATTTAATAACGACGGCACTTTAGCAAAGGTAAAGCTTGGCGATAAAGCCGCTACTTTGGCAAAATTCAAAGTAACCAACGATAATGTTGAAGATGTTACATTATCAAGCATTATCTTAAAGAGAGATACTGTAAGCACGGCCGCGGATGATGACTTTGAGAATATGGAGCTTTATATGGACGGCGTTGCGGTAGCTAAATCAACCGGAATTTCCGGAAGATACGCCACTTTCACCTTTAGCACACCAACCAAACTCTTGAAAAACACAGTTAAGAGATTTGTTGTTAAAGGCGATGTTGTGGATGGCGCGAGCAAGGCTTTAACATTAAAGCTTGATGCTACATCTGATCTTTCGTCAAAAGGTGATTTCTATGGTTATTCCGCCAAGGTTGTTAATCAATTTACAGGTTCTTCAGTAGAAATTGATGCCGGAACCGTGACCATTGAAAAAGTAAACGCTCCTACAGACAAGATCAACAAAGATACTTTGAATGTAGAATTCGGTACCTTTAAGATTACTGTCAATAGCGGAAAAAATGTTGAACTATCAAGACTTTTACTGACAATTGATTCAGTAAATGACGCAGGAGCTGGCGCAGCATTCGCGCAAATAGAAAATCTTGAGGTTTACAACAAAACCAATAACACGACTTATGATTTGGCGTACGTTTCAGGTGCTGGAAGTAAAATTTATTCCAACACCAGCATGGGTTTGATTCTGCAAAGCGGCGTAACCAATGAATTGGTCGTCAGAGCAGATACCAAATCGACTGCTACCGACGGTGATTACACCGTAAAGATTGCATCCGCTTATACGAGTGCATCTGCACAAGATGTAACATTAAAAGAAGTTGGCAACGACACTCTTTTAACTGACATCACACCAAATTCTGTTTCCTTGAAGAAAGTTGAAGTATTAATTGCTTCAGTCGCTTTCTCAAGAAACGCTTTATCAGCCGCTTTTAACGCGGTTGTTGGCTCCGCCGATGTTGAAATTATCAATTTCAATGTGAAGGCTGGAGAAAGTTCAGCGGTTAAGATGACTCAGTTAAAATTTATTGACGCGGTAGCTGATAACGGAACTCCAAACACAATTACTAATTCTGTAGTTTCTGAATTTAAATTATGGAAGGGCGCAACTTTATTGAAGACAGTCTCTGCCTCTCAATTAAGTAGCGAAGAAATTACCTTCCCTGATTTAGCTGAAACCATTCTATCTAATATTACTATTGCCTACAAAGTGACCACTTCTTTAGTTAAGGATTCCAACCTAAACGGCAATACTCTTCAGTACAGACTCAGTGGTTATAGTGTAGAAGAAACTAACAAGGGCGCGGCTGTTTACGATTCTGTAGCTGAAGACGTTTCAGCGAATGGAGTTGTGGCTGATAGTGAAGCTGGCTTTACGTCTTTACTTTCCGCTAGAGTTGTTACTTTTGTTGGCACTGGCGCGTTATATGTATCTATGGATACAAGCGACTCGGCTGTTAGTAAGGATATTTACAGCGTTGCTAACACTACAACATCAGGTAGCATAGCGGCTCTAAAGATGAGAGCTCAAAATGAACCGATTAAGATTACCGAGCTGGTTGTTCGCGGTAGCAAGGACCTTAATGGTATCGTAACTGAATTAGCTTTATATGATGGAACCACTTTGGTCGGTTCTACCAATGTTATTGCTCGAGATTCAGTTATTAATATCAGCGGTGATAAGTTGATTGTTCCGGTTACTTCTAAGAACTATTACTTAAAAGCGACTTTAGCTAAGATTGGTAAAGACGCCACCGGTTCATTGAACGAGAATATTACCTTTACCGTTAAAGGTATTAAGGCTCAAGGAACTGGTTCTGGTGATTCTTTGGGTGCTGCTGATGATGATACCGACTTAGAATCTGGTGAAATCGGCTATGATGTGAATAATGATGGCATTATTACTGCTTCCGGCACTACCACTGGAGCGTCTAAAGCCTTAGGTATTTTAGCTTCTAGAATATCTAGCGTCACTTTAGTTGCTAGCGCTAGCGGTGCTTCAATCGCTACCAAGATCTATAGCGGACAAGCGGCTAACGCGGCTATCATCGCGGTAACTGCAGACGCTTCTTCAAACACTGAAGCTACCGGCGATGCCATCAAAACTTACTTAAGCGCGATTAAGGTAAAGGTTGCTACTAGCACTACTATATCTACTTACACCGCTACTATTGAAAGAATTGGTGGTGGAGCAGGAGCAACAGGATTTACGGTTGCTGGTAATTTTGCCCAAAAAACTGGCTTAACTACTGCTGATTATGAAGTTGCTCCAGGCGCGACTGCTTATTTCTTGGTAAAAGTTACTCCAACCTTTTCTACATCAGTTGCTGGTGATTCCTCAATTACCGTAAGTCTTGACAAGTTAGATGGTGCTGACGGCGATAATGATGCCGATGGCGCTAACTTTACATTTAAGGATGCAAGCACCGCTGCCGCTAAATACCCTCTAAGATTGATCGCGTCTACGGTAGATGGTACAACTATTAGCAACTAATAGTTTTCCAAA
This sequence comes from bacterium, assembly GCA_030693295.1. GTDB lineage: Bacteria > Patescibacteriota > Patescibacteriia > Patescibacteriales > VMTK01 > JAHIME01. The sequence goes on along the minus strand of JAUYAT010000028.1, from coordinate 1,563 downwards.
AGTTTTCCTGATTTTTCTTGGATAAATCAGAACAACAAAAGACCGGGCTTATGCCCGGTCTTTTTGTTTTTAACAGAGAACGCGATATAGAGGCCGGCAGTCATGAAATAAAAGTTGAGTATTATGAAGCCGCCAGAAACGCTAAAGTAAAAGTTTCTTGGGGGAAAATTAATTAAAATATTAGAAAGAGAAAGCGATTTATTACGCTGAAAAGTCCGCCGAAATTAATCCGGAAGTGAAGAGCAAGGTGGAGAAGTTTACCCCAGTTAAATAAAGCCGCCGATGAAGTCGGTGGTTAAATATAAGCCGCAGTTAGTGGTCTAAAGCCACCAACAAGCGACACATATTTAACGGGGTTTATTGAGAATGTGAATAATAAATAAACGATAGTAAACAATTTTTGACACTATTTTTATTTGTGGTATAATTAGGGTGCATAATATATCACTATGTCTAAGTCTAAAAAGATAGAAGAATTACAGAAAAAAATTATTCCGATTTTAGAAAAAAATGGCGTTGTCCGAGCGTCGGTTTTTGGTTCGTTCGCGCGCGGCGAGGAAAAAAAGAGGAGCGATATAGATATTTTAGTAGAACTGCAAAAAGATAAGAGCCTGTTAGATTTAATTCATTTAAAAAACGAGTTAGAGGATTTATTAAAAAGAAAAGTTGACCTGTTGACTTACGGGGGGGTTAATCCTCGTTTAGAAAAATATATTTATAAAGACGAAATTAAAATATATGGAAAAAGATAATAAAGTTTTTTTAGAGCATATTTTGGAAAGCATAGAATTCATAGAAAATTATATTGGCGGTTTAAGCGAGAATGATTTTTTTAATTCAATGGAAAAGCAGGATGCGATAGTTAGAAGACTGGAAATCATCGGCGAAGCGTCCAGAAATTTGGCTGATAATTTTAAAACTGCCAATTCTCATATTGCTTGGCGCGATATTACTGATTTTAGGAATGTTCTGATTCACGAATATTTTGGAGTTAACAAGGATTTAATTTGGAAGGTTGTTAAAAAAGATATTCCGGAATTAAAAAAAGAAATTATTAAGTTACTAAAATAATAATTATCTAAATAATAAAACAGCTCGCCGATTTGGCGAGCTGTTTGTCTATGACTCAAAAAACCTGCCTAACAATTTTAAAGAAAAGAGAAAGCGATTGAATACGGTAAAAAATCAGCCGAAATTAATCCGGAAGTGAAAGATAAGGTGGAGAAATTTACCCCAGTTAAATAAAGCCGCTGATGAAGTCGGTGGTTAAATATAAGTCGCAGTTGGTGGTTTACCCCGTTTAGATAGCAAGCATCTAATGGGGTTTAAGGCCACAAACAAGCGATACATATTTAACGGGGTTTATTGAGAGATGCAAATAATAAATGAACAATAAGCCGCGCGTTGGCGGAATTTGCCGCATTTTCGTTGCTATTGACAAGTTTTTTAGATATGATATTATATAATTAGTTAATTAAATAATTATATAATTTTATGGAAATTAAAACATTAAAACTTTTTGGCACGGGGCAAATAACAGTGCCGAAAGAATGGCGGGAATTT
>JAUYAT010000025.1 GCA_030693295.1 bacterium | reverse complement strand
TATAGTAGCAATTGCTATGCTCCCGCCTATAATAATCGGGCCTGCTACCGAAACAGCCAGACCGGATCCGTAAGCTTTCAAAGCAAAAAAATCAATTGCCAACGCGCATACTCCAGCAAGAACTGCAAACAAAATCCCTTTTGGATTAAAAAATAAGGTGGTTGATTTAATTCTGGGCAGTAAAAATATCAAACCTAAAACTACCGCAGTAAGAGAAATAATTATAGCGCCAACCAAATAATCAATTTTGTTTGCGGCTTGTTGGTGAAAAACCGTCCAAACGCCGAAAAAAATTGCGGCTATAATGGCGAATAAAATGCCTGATGTCATATATTTGAAACAAAAATATTAGAGCGGACTTGCTTTATGTTTGTTTTAATTTCTGTTAAAAATCGCCATGGATAAAAAATCATGGAATTTACCTTTATAAAAAACTTCTTCTTTCATCTTGCCTTCAGTAATAAACCCCAAAGACTTGTATAAATTAACTGCTGGAATATTATCTTTAATAACACCTAGATTGATTTTGCGCAATTTAAGTTTATTAAATCCATAATCTATTATCCATTCCATGGCGGTTTTGCCAATTCCTTTACCGTGATAATCATCTTCGCCAATAGCAATAAACAAATCTGCATTTTTGTTGGGCTTGCTAATATTTGATAATCCCATAAAACCTATTGGCATAGAATCGTCACAGATAGTAAAAAATTTCTTGTTCTTAGCTTTCTGATAATTGGCAAACCATTCCTTTTCTTTTTTTAGATTTGTTTTTTGCCCCATTTCATCACCGACAAACCTATTAACATTAGGATTGCTTAACCATTTAACGCGGTAAGGGATGTCTTTTTGTAAGTGTCTCCTAATTTTTATCATAAAAAAATAAAAACAAATTAAATTTAAAAAGCGGGTTTTTTATTTTTTCATATAACTCCTGTCAACAACCTCTCCGCTCTCGCCCTGCTTCAGCTGCAAATACTGATAAGCCGCCAAAGCCGCGATCGTGCCCTGGCCGCAGGCGATTGTAATCTGCTTGAATTCAACCGGCGTTACGTCGCCGGCCGCGAACATGCCGGGCAAATTAGTTTGGCATTTCCCATCC
>JAUYAT010000021.1 GCA_030693295.1 bacterium | reverse complement strand
AAAGGATTGATTATTATAATAAACGGAGAATCCATACGAGCGTTAAATATCAAGCGCCGATGAAATTCACAAAACTATTTATTAAAAATGTTTCCTTAATCGAATGTCCTAAATGGTATAGTATTTTCAGGACTTGACATATAAGTTTTTCAACTGGATCGGAAAAATCACTGTCTCCGCTGTACAAAACAAAAATTTCCGCGCTGTTTCGCTCGCAATCAAGAAGCATATCAACGCCAATCTCTACATCAAAATTACATTTTCTATCTTCTATAAAATATTCTCCTTTTTTATTCATATCCTTGAACCGTTCGTTGAGATACTCAATCGTACCAACCTCATACTTGCGGAGTAAGGCGCGACGAATAAACCTGTCGAGCAATGCCGTAGAGTCGAGCGGTACTCTAGAAGCATTGATTGAAAATTTCATAATCTTTACAGGTTTTGTCCTAAGAAAATATTTGCTATTTTCTGCTTCTGTTTTTTCTTTCTCCGATCTTTCATTCCCTGCCAAATAACCATTGTAAAAATTAACTGCTTCAATAGTATCAAAAGAATCTAAAAATTGTTTTAATCTTTTAAGTTCAATGTGCCATCCAAGTTTTTCACTCCAGGGACGCACATTCGCATAATCAATATATACTCGAGTTTTAGCATGAAAAAAATCCTCAAGCTGTTTAATAACTTCTTGCTTGCCTTTTGCTATATTCTCAATTCTTTCTGTTTTTGGAATAAACATAAAAATTAACTTACTTTCTGATATCGGTAATTATATCTAATATGATCATTTAAAAATTGCCCGTGCGATGAAGTATTAAAAAATTGTTGATATAAATTTTCCGAAACATCAAAATATTGATATACATCGCCGGATGTAAATTCCACCTCTAAAATAGACAATGCGGGATCATAGCCAATTGAGCGAATATTTGATGATGTGACTGGTGTTCTATGCATAATTTTTTGGAAAATTTTATCGTCCGTATATATGTATAGTGTGTCTATATACTATACATATTGTATACATATTTTATATTTTTACCTCAATAATCGCCGTCGCGTCGTTGCCAAAAATATCAACTACGCGCATTGCTATTGCATGCTTTCCGTTTTTTTCATAAGTATGCTCTTTTTTTGTCGCCACGATTTTGGCTTTGCGGCCATTGCCGCGGAAATCCTGCCATTGGCTTTTAAAAACCGTGCCGTCATAATCCCAGTCAATCGCCCAGTAATCAATCAGTATCGCGAAATTATCTTTAACTAAGTGAATTAGTTCCTCTCGTGACTCATCGGCTTTCTTGCCCGATCCGAGCGGAAAATCATAAAGCACATAATTATCAATGCCGACGCTCACAATGTTTCCTTTAACTTCCGGTTTTTTGACTTTTAAATACGGCTTTTCAAAAAATTTCACTTTTTCCGCCAGCTTTTCAATTTCTTCCTCGTTTCGCGCCTTTTTCAAATATTCATAAATATCCGGCGGAATTTGACGGCTGATAATTTCCGTTTTTATGTCTTTGCCGGCCGCTTTTAGGCGAGTTTGCAAAAGTTCATCATAATTATACTCATAGTCCCACGCCAAAATCACCAGTCGTTTGTAGCCCGCGCCGTCAAGCGTTTGCGCTTCCATGGCCAAATCCTCAACTTTATGCGCCGCCACCGGCCGGTCAGGATAACCGCAATACACTAATTCTAAATTCCCGCTTTCATCTTTTCGCACGCCCAAATCTTTGCGGGACGGCTCTGGCTCGGCGCCGTAGAGTTTCAAAATAATTTTCTGCATTTCATAAATTCGCCCACCGCCCAGATAAATCATCTCGCGCTGGTAATTACCGATGTTTTCAATTAAAAACGGTTTGCTTTCAATTTCTACTAATCGCCCGCGGGTTACCTGTATACCGACTTTCCCTAGCTCACACCCAATCCAGCGGCGATTAAGTTTTTCTGCTGCAACTAGTGATGTACTTGAACCGCCGAAAAAGTCTGCGACTAATCCATCTTTTGGACACGATGATTCAATAATTCTCTCAAGTAATTGTAATGGCTTTTGTGTCCCAAAACCAACATTTTCTGGGCTTTTAGGATCAACGACCTTGATATACCAAACACTCCCAACCACAGATCCTCTGAAATCTATGATTATATCATCTCCTTGCGCCTCTCTTCCATGTTCCTTTTTGAAATTATCTACATAGGTTTTAAACCTTGCATCGTGATAAGGAGCATGTCGAGCATAAATTCTGTTGTTTTCTACAAACTCATACCATCTGTTAAAATTTGTTCCAGCATGAATATCGTTCTCATGTGTTCTGTCAAAAAAATATTTTTCCTGATTCCTTGCGTATAGATAAATAGCGTTGTGGCGTCTTGGAAAATATCTGTCAGTTTCAGACCATGCTCCTTGATACTCCCAAACTATTTCATTAAGAAAATTCTCTTTTCCAAAAACTTCATCCATCATCACTTTTACATAATGCCCCACATGCCAATCAAGATGAACATAAATTGAGCCGTCTGGCGCGAGCAACCGCTTCATTAGTTGCAGGCGCGGATAAAGCATATCAAGGTAGGAATCCGTGCCGCCGGCCCAAGTGTCTTTATACGCCAGCCGTTCAATCACGCTCGGCTCTTTGGTTAGTTCGGTTTCGCCGAGTTTTATTTTATGCGAATAATCCGCTTTAGAATCAAACGGCGGATCAATGTAAATTAGATTTATTTTCCCCTCATATCCTTGCGCGAGTAGCGCCTGCATGGCCAAAAGATTATCACCCCAAATCAGCCGGTTCATTTTTTGCTTGTCCAGTTCGTCCTCGCCGATTAAATTATCGCGAAAACTCATGGGCAATTGCCCGGCTTTTTCCGGGTTAGGAATTACCACTTCGGCGGTTTGAAATTCTATATCCTTTGGATTAGCCGCGCGTTTGGGCTTTGAATCCCAAAATAATCTGGCCGAATCTTTTTTGCGATGAATATTATTTTCCATATTTTTTATTTTATTAAATCATCAACGCCAACATCCAGCGCATTGGCGATTTTTAATAAAGTCTCAATTGTCGGGTTTGGGTTTAATCCCGATTCAACATTTGACACAGTATTAAGAGACAAATCCGCCAGCTTTGAAAGGCGGTCTTGGGAAATTTCTCTTTTTTGTCTTATTTTTTTCAAGTTGTTGGCAATTTTAGAGTTTGAATTGCGTTTATTCATAATTTTGATAACCGAGTTATACACATTATTATATGGCTATTTTAATATTAAAGCATTATTAAAAATCAGTCAAATACGTTTTTCATAATTCCAACGCATTGAATATATTAAAGAAAGATAATATAATGAAATCAGTATGTTTAAATAAAAATTATTTTTTGTAATAATAAATATGAGAGTTCCAATAAGAAAACCGGGCCAATACACCCACTTAAAACCGGATCCGCACATTACCGAAGAAAAATTCAAAGAACTTGAAGATAAGCTTGAAAAACTGAAAAAGGTTAGCTGGCCGCGCGCGGTTAAAGAAGTGAAGCGCCTGGCGCTTGACGGCGACTTTTCGGAAAATGCCGCCTATCAAATCGCCAAAGGCAGACTCAGGGGAATTAACCAACGCATCATGGAAATTGAAGACCATTTGAAGCGCGCCATAATAATCAAACCGCAAGAAAATAAAGAAAGTGTCCGGCTCGGCCACCGCGTTACTATTGAAGCCGTTGGCCAAGAAAAAACTTATCTTATACTCGGATCTTCGGAAACAAACCCCAAAGAGGGTATTATCTCGCACAATTCACCAATCGGCTCAGCCCTGATCGGGCGGAAGGTTGGCGACAAGGTAAAGGTTCAGCTTGCGAATAAAGAAGTTGAATATAAAATAATCAAAATAGAATAAATAAAAATTTGATTTTTAATTAAACTGATGATAAGTTGATTTTATAAACAGTTTATAGAAATAATTATGTCTTTATCAATCGGCATTGTCGGTTTGCCCAATGTGGGCAAGTCAACTTTATTCAATGCCCTTACAAAAAAGAAAGCTGACGCTTCAAATTATCCCTTCTGCACCATTGACCCGAATGTGGGCGTGGTTAATGTGCCGGATGAAAGACTGGAAAAAATCGCCGCCATATCCAAGCCGAAAAAAATCGTGCCGACCGTCGTTGAATTCACGGACATTGCCGGCTTGGTTAAAGGCGCGCACAAAGGCGAGGGCTTGGGCAACCAATTTTTAGCCCATATCAGGGAATGCGACGCCATTTGCGAAGTGGTGCGTGAATTCAGGGATGATAACATTGTCCATGTAAGCGGCAAGATTGATCCGGAAAGCGACAGGGAAACAATCAATATGGAATTAATTTTTGCCGACCTTGCTGTTGTTGAAAAGCGTCTGGCCAAAGCGGAAAAAGAAGCCAAAAGCGGAGATAAGGACGCGATAAAGTTGAGAGATTTGCTCGTTAAACTAAAAGCCGGGCTTGAAGCCGGCAAAGCGTTGCGCGAGCTGGAGCTTGATGAAGAGGAAAGAAAAACAGTCAAGGGCTTGGGGCTGTTAACGATTAAGCCGATTATCTATGTTTTAAATATTAATGACGCTTCGGCTATAAATCCCCCCTCTACCCCCCTTAATAAAGGGGGCATTTTTGATTGGGACGGCAATGTTTTAACTTTGAATGCCAGATTGGAAGAAGAAATCGCCGGACTGCCTGAAGCCGAACAAAAAGAGTATATAAAGGAACTCGGCTTGGATCAAAGCGGATTGGACAAGCTTATCAAAGCGTCGTATAACTTGTTGGGGCTGATTACTTTTTTTACCACCGGGCCTGACGAGACCCGGGCTTGGACAGTAAAAAACGGCGCTAAAGCGCCGCGGGCGGCCGGAGTTATTCATACCGATTTTGAAAAAGGATTTATCAGGGCGGAAGTCATTGGTTGGCAGAAGTTTATTGAAGCAGGCGGCGAAGCCGTGGCGCGGGAAAAGGGATTAATCAGAATAGAAGGCAAAGATTATGCGATGCAAGACGGGGATATTTGTAATTTTTTGTTTAACCGCTAATTTTCGCCAAACCACGCCAGTTGACGCCAAAATAATTAGCGATAATTGGCGCAATTTGGCGTTTATTGGCGTAATACCACTATTTCTCTCCAAATTTTTTGTCCTGCCCTGCCGTAGATAATCGTATTTCTGCCGGTTAATTTCAGCTTTTTATCTCCTCTCAAATATTCCGGTATCGGATTTATTATTTTAAAGCCGCTTAAGTTTGGGTTTATAAACCGCAGAGCGGGCTTGCCTCGCCGAAGTTCAGCCAAAGGCGGAACGAAGGCGGGCCAGGTCATAACGACGCGGCCGTCTTTTTTTAACACTTTTTTAAATTCCGCTAGCGCTTTGCCATATAGATTTTCCAATTCTTTTATTGTTTTATTTATATCGTGCGCCCCTCTTTGCGGGCCGAGATAGGGCTCGGTTGCAATCGTGTCAATTGAGTTTGGCTTGATATGTTTTGATAATTCGGCGGCATCAATATTAAGTAATTCATAATTCCTAATTCCTAGTTCATAATTCTTGATAATCCACTCAATGTTTTTTTTCGTGTCGTCAATCGCTTTCGCGGATATATCCGAGCCGATTAAATTTTTACAGCCCATCAGCATTGCCTCGGTCAGAATCGTGCCGGAGCCGCAGAATGGGTCTAAAATAATATCATCCGCTTTTGCCCCGGACAAATTTATCATAATCTGCGCCAGCTTGGGAGGCAGCATGCCTGAATAATCATCCCGCGCCGGCCGGCCGTAATCGCGGAAAGAAAGCTCTTTAAACGGCTGGACCGCCAGAGTTCGGCCGATAAGAACTTTGCCCTCGCTTTCAATTAAAACTATTTCAATGCCTTTGCCGGTTAATTTATTCTGTTCAACCACGACGCTGGAAAGCGTTGGCTCGCGGCTGGTTACCCAGCGGCAGCTGATGCCGCGTTCGCGCAGATAATTTTTAATTTCCATCGCCAGCGGCTTAATATTGAATTTCGCTTTGCCGTAATATGAAATTCCGAATTTGAATTTCCCTTCCGATTGCTCGTCTTTCAACATTTCCGTTATATTATTTTTTATGCCATCATAATCTTTTATTCCCGCTTGCCCGCCGAATTGGAGGGCCTCTTGCTTGCCCGCCGAATTGGAGGGATTTATAATGCCGATTTTAATCGTTCCACCGATTTTTTTAATCAATGCCGAGCTGTCAATCGCTTTATTTGATTCTATTAAAAAAACATTTTCAGATGCCAGCCGTCCAGTCGGGCATTCGGTGTTTTTATTGTTCAAGCCAAATACCGCCGAAAGTTCGGCTATTGATAATGTCGGGTTGGCGCCTAAAACAAAAAAATATTTCATAGATTAAAATTTATATAAATAAACAGCCACGTCTTTTTCACTCGGCTTGTCAATAATTTCCGGCTGCCATCCTTCCACCGGAAAGGCGTAAGTTATAACTCTCGCTCCCTGCTTTAATTCATTTTCCAACTTTTGTTTTATTTTGCCCTTAAGCTTGCCGGGCGATTGCGCGAAAATATAGACAACATCGGCTTCCGCCAAGTTTTCTTTAAACAAATTTTTCAGCTTGAATTTTAATAATTCGTTTCGGTTGAAAAGTTTTCTGATTGCGCAGGCGAAAAATAAAGGCAAGGCCAATTCAATGCCGATCGCCCGCGCCTTAAAATTTTTCGCGGCGCAAACCGTTAGCCGGCCGTCGCCGCAGCCCAAGTCGTAAAAAATTTCACCGGGCTTTAAATCAGCCAGCTTGAAAATTCTTGTCAAGTCTTTCTTACGGCTGGGCACCCAGGGAGCGAGCGAGCCGCTGGCAATCGCCGTTGTAAGCAGGCAAAGAAATACGAATATTAATACTGATTGAATCATCATGCTATAAAATTAACATAAAAACTCGGCTCTTGCAATTTTTTTAATCTTGTGATAGCATATAAATACAATTTTAAAAATAACCTTTCCCAAGCTTTATTTTATAATAGAGCGACCCCGGTTCTCCGGGGAAGGTATTCTCCGAGGTCCCTAATATTTGCTCCATTTGATTTAATGGAGTTCATGAGAATATCTTAGGGATTTTTTTATAGTAATTTTATGTCTAAAGTAAAATCATCGGAAATTCCTCATTATGAATTATTGTATATCATCTCTAATAAATTCAGCGAAGATGAGTTGGTTCCAATCGTTGAAACGGTCCACAAGACGATCAAGGACAATAATGGCAGCATTACGCATACCGAAGATTGGGGCAAAAAACGCTTTGCTTATCCGATCGGGCATTTTCATCACGGCTACTATAAGTTAGTTGAATTTGACGTTGCCGGCGAAAAATTAGCCAAGATTGACAGGGCGCTGCGGCTGGCAAGCGAAATTTTGCGCCATCAAATCGTTAAGAAAAAAATAAAAACCAAAGAAGAAATTGAGCAAGAAAAAAAGATTGCTGAAAAAATCGCCGCCAAAAGGGAAGAAGAGGAAGAAAAGGACAAAATAGCGGAAAAAGAAAAAATTAAGGGCAAAACAGACTTAAAAGATTTGGACGAGAAGTTGGATGAAATTTTAAAGTCGGAGGATTTATTATAATTAAATATATAAGCGATCCTGAGCGCTCGGGATTGCTTGTTGCTAAATTTATGAATTTAAACAAAGCGATGATTATCGGCAATTTAACCCGCGATCCGGAAGTGAGAAATACGCCTTCCGGCCAAACAGTCGCTTCATTTGCCGTAGCGACGAATTTTATTTGGAAAGACCAGGCGGGCCAAAAACAGGAAAGGGTTGAATTTCATAATGTGGCGGCGTGGAGGAGATTGGCGGAAATTTGCGGCCAGTATTTGCGCAAAGGCTCAAAAATTTATATTGAAGGCCGCTTGCAGACCCGCGACTGGGTTGGACAGGACGGCGTTAAGCGCTACCGCACTGAAATTGTTGCCGAAAATATGATTATGCTGGATCGCGCGGGAGCCGCTGCGGCCGCGCCAACGGAACGGCCGTCAGCCCCTATGGGAAATTTCTCGCCTGAAGAACAGCCCTCAATGCCAAGCGAGCCGGTAATTGACGTTAACGAGAGCGGATACGGCAATGATGAAACAAACCCGGCCGAGGAAGAGATAAAAGTGGAGAACATACCGTTTTAGCAATTTAGAGTTTATATATGGAAAATGCGATAAAAAAAGAAAAACAATGCCATTTTTGCGTTAATAATATCAGAGAAGTTGACTACAAAGACGGGCATACCCTGCACCGTTTTATTAATTCTTACGGCAAGATTTTGCCTAAAAAGCGGACAGGAACCTGCTCAAAACATCAGCGCAAATTAGCCATAGCCGTCAAGCGATCGCGCGTAATGGCGCTTTTGCCGTTTGTAAGCAGATAAATATGTTATTGTATAAAAACACTATTTTCCGCGTAAATCAGCGTTCTAATCCGCGTTAAATCAGCGGGGCTTTGGCTAAAATAACAAACTTTATCAATTAGACAAATTGCGATAAAATCATTTTTACACGGCAACTATGTTAAGCATTAATGAGATTAAAATAGGGAAAATTATTCAGGTGAATGGCAGCCCTTATGTAATAATAAAAACCGATCATCATAAGATGGGGCGGGGAGGCGCTGTTTTAAAAACCAAATTGAAAAATTTAATCAATGGCAGTTTGCTTGAAAAAACTTTTCAAGGCAATGATAAAGCCGAGGAAGCTGAAACCGAAAAAAAGAAAGCGAATTTTATGTATAAAAATGAAAACGAGGCTTATTTCATGGACAACGAAAGCTATGAGCAGTTCAGTTTGCCGGTTGAGGAGATCGGGGATAAATTAAAATTTTTAAAAGAAGCCGTTGATGTTGATATTTTTTATTTTAACAATAATCCGGTAGCCGTTTCCTTGCCGGTAAAAGTGGAATTAAAAGTTATTTCAGCTCCTCCGGGAGTAAAAGGCAATTCGGCCGGCAGCGTGACAAAAACGGTTGAGCTGGAAACCGGCGCTAAAATAAATGTTCCAATGTTTATCAATGAAGGCGATGTGATAAGAATTAATACCGATACCGGAGAGTACGCCGAACGGGCGTAAATACGGGAAAACAACAAAAATTTACTATATCAAAAACAGGCCGAAGGCCTGTTTTTTTGGTAAAACAGCGAAATTTTATTATTTGGCCACAGGGCATTCAAGCAAGGGGTAAAGATGTTGAAGTATTAGCGGAGAGATGGTAATATTAGATTATGATTAAAGAACAAGCTAAAATTAAAATACAAGATTTAATCAGCAAATACGAGGCGGTTAAAGTTGGCGGCAAAATTGGCAAATATACCGAAGAGGAAACGAAGAAAGATTTTATCGCGCCTATGTTTGAAGCTTTAGGCTGGAATGTTTTTGATAGAAACGAAGTTACGGCCGAAGAGCAGATTTCCGGCGATCGCGTGGATTATGGTTTTTATCTAAATGGCCGGATAAAATTTTATTTGGAAGCGAAATCTCTAAAAGCCGATTTATTGCGCGAGGATTACGCCAAGCAGGCGATTCGTTATTCTTGGAATAAGGGAGTGACTTGGGCCGTATTGACCGATTTTGAGGGTTTGATTGTTTTTAACGCGCTGTCGCCGGAAAAATCATTGGCCGGGAAAAAGTATTTGTCTTTTAGTTATGAAGAATATTTAACTCGCTTTGACGAGCTGTGGCGGCTTTCTAGAATCGCGTTTAGCGATGATATTTTAGACAAAGAAGCGGAAAAAGTGGGCAAGAAATTGCAGAAAATATCGGTTACGGAAACTTTAGCCAAAGATTTAAACGAATGCCGGGAAATTTTAACCAATGCTTTCATTCAATGGAATGAAAAAGTTGATCCGCATTTAATAGATGAAGGCGTGCAAAAATTGCTTAACCGCCTTATTTTCATCCGCAGCGCCGAGGACCGGAAAATTGAACCGCCGACTTTAATGCCGTTAATTCATGAATATAAAGCAAGCGGCAAGGCCGGGCAAGTAAGCCCATATCAGGCAATGATAAAAAAATTCAGGGAATTGGATGAAACATATAATTCCAATCTGTTTGACGAGCATCCATTTGAAAAATGGGAAGAATTCGGCGGCGCCACGGAAAAAGTGATTGATATTTTGTACGGCAAAAAGAATTATTTTGAATACGATTTTTCGGTGATTCCGGCTGATGTCTTGGGCAATGTTTATGAAAATTATTTGGGCCATCAGCTTAAAAAATCCAAGGCCAAAGAATCTTCCGGTAAGAATTTAAAAAAGCGTAAAGAGCAGGGTATTTATTACACGCCTAAATTTATTGTGGATTATATCGTGAAAAACGCGCTTGGTCCGGTATTGGATAAGTGCAAAAGCGTGAACGACCTGCAAAAGATAAAAATTTTAGATCCGGCCTGCGGTTCAGGATCATTTTTAGTGGCGGCCATGAATTTTTTAATAAAAAAGTACGAGGAATTTGGCGCCAAACCGGACGGGTATTTAAAGATTCAGATTTTACAGAATAATATTTACGGCGTGGATTTAGATCAGCAGGCCGTGGAACTGGCGCGCCTAAATTTACTGTTAAATACTTTTGACAGCCAGACCAAATTGCCTGGTTTAGAAAATAATATTAAAAACGGCAACTCTCTAATTTCCGGAACTGATGAGGAACTAAAAAAATATTTTGGCAAAAATTATCGCGACAAAAATCCGTTTAATTGGGAAGAGGAATTTCCCGAAGTCTTCTCTTCTTGTCATTCCCGCCCGCTTCGCCAAAGCTCCAGCCCGCTTCGACGAGTCGAAGACGAGGCGAGCGAGGCGAGCGAAAGCGGGAATCCAGGATTTGATGTAATAATTGGCAATCCGCCGTGGGGCGCGAACATTGATAAAGACGCGGAATATTTGGCGTTTAAATATCCGGAGTCAACCAAAGCGCATAAAGACACTTATAAAATTTTTATTGATTTGGCGATACAAAAACTAAAAAATTCCGGCCGGCTCGGCTTTGTCTCGCCTAACACATTTTTATATCAGCCCCGTTATCAGGATATTAAAGATTTATTGGACAAGTATAATTACACAGTTTTAAATTTAGGAGAAAATATTTTTGGCAATGTGCAATTGCCTTGCTGTGTTTTGGTTGTTGAAAAAGAAAAAGGCGATGAGCATATTGTTATTGATTTAACCAAAACAGCCAGAGAAGAATTGCCGAGCGCGATTATCAATACTACTCCTGAATCAGCGGCCAAAGCCAGCGCCGTGAATACGGCCATAATAAAAAATACCGGTCTGACTTTTGACGAAGTGTTTCTGCTTAAAGATGGCGGGGTTAAACATCAACGCACTAATATAGGCAAAGCCGATAAAGGAAAGAATGATTTGCGAGAAAGAATATATTATTCTGGAAAATTAAAAGATAATAAAGATTATCCTTTATTAATTGGATCAGATATAAATAGGTATATTATTTTCAATAAACCGACTTTCAATTTGCGCGCTAATTATAAAAGTCTACTTGGTAAAGATGAAATTGTTTATTTTGATAAAAAGATGATGGCAATAAAAAGAAAAATAGTTTGGAGACAAACCGCCGATCAAATTAAAGCGGTAATAATCGGAGAAGAGTGGTTTGCGAATACATTGCAATGCGCCGTCATAAAGGAAAATTATTTGAAAAAGGTTGATTTATTATATGCTTTAGCAATTTTTAATTCTAAATATATTGATTTTATTTATCGGCAAAAAGTTTTGGAAACCGGCAAGGTATTTCCGCAGGTTAAATTAAAATATTTGCGCGACTTGCCGTTTGTTATCGGCGCAAAAAGCCAGCAGAAAAAAATTATTGAACTTGCCCGAAAGATGCTCGCCTTAAATAAAAAACTAAGACAAATAACCGAAAATTCCGATCAATGGCATAAAGTTAAAGATGAAATCGCCAAAACTGATAAAAAAATTGACGAGGAGGTTTATAGACTTTATGGGTTAAAGGAGGAAGAAATTAAAATTATAGAATTATGATAAAGGGTGATTGTAAATTATGCGGTGGATATAAAGATCTTTGCAAGGCGCATATTATTGCAAGACCATTTTTCAAATTTTTATATCCAGACCATGTTGCCAATGGAACGTTAATTGCTCTGTCTCAATTTCAAAATAAATATCGCAAGATTAAGGTTCCTGCCGCGGGTATGTATGATAGTGGAATACTTTGCGCAGAGTGTGATAATGTTTTCGGCAAATATGATAAATATGCAGCAGAAATATTATTGAAGGCTGAATTTGATGAAACCCCAGAAAAAGAAGGATATGTTTTAAACACCTATGACTATAAGAAATTAAAATTATTTTTTTTATCCCTTGTTTTTAGGGGGTCTGTTTCAAAACATAAGGCATTTGAGCGAATTTTAGTTGGCGAGGAGCATGAACAAAAAATAAGAGATTTATTGTTAGCCGAAAAACCAGGAACGGAAGATGAGTATTCTGTTTTTCTTGCTAAGTTTGACGATTCGATTAGAATTCCTTTTGCAACAAAGAATATTCCAAACCCACGCAAAATAAGATTAGAGGGTATTAATTTTTGCATATTTTATTTTTCAAACGGCATGATTGCTTACATAAAGATAGATAAAAGGAAGCTGGGAATGCCTTATTCAGGAGTTATGTTAAAACAAGGGCATCCTTGTTTTATAATAAAAATTGAATACGAAACTTCAGCAGAATTTAAATTATTAATGGAATCTGCAAAAATATTTTTTCAAGAAAAAAATAATTAATGATTTTATTTAGATTTTTTATTCGTTCCTTTGTCACTGAGCAATTTTTCCACAGATGTTTTCCTGATATTAGGAAAACATAAAAAACGGCTATTATCAAATTATGGACAATTTAGAGCAATTTAAAAAAATAAAACAGGAAGCTGAAGATTTTTATAAAACCGTGGATGCGGTTGTTTGCCCATACTTAAAATTAAAAGTTAATTTTAATGCAAAGGGCTTAGATCATATTAAGATGAAGTCATGGAATAAAACTCGGTTAATCTCTGACCAATATTTGAGATTCAAATTTTTAAAATTAGTTCCTGAAGTGCTAAAGATGGCCGGAACATTGCAGGAATTTCATGAAACAAAAAATTTTGAGAGAATAAAAAATACCGGCGAGTGGCAACGTATTATGAAACCGGTAGCGTATTATGGCTTTGTGGCCATAATTAATAAAGTGAAAATAAAAATTATTGTTAAGAAAGTTGAAGGCGGCCAGCCGTATTTTTGGAGCGTCATTCCGTTTTGGAAAAACCAAAAAGACGAGATTTGCCTGAAAATAAAAAAAGTCTTCCACGAAGGAGACCTTGAAACGCAGTGAAAACTTTTTTTAACATGATATTTGTCTGCGGTTTTATGTATTTAACCGCGGGAGAGCCGAAACCCTCACAAATATCATTAAATTTATTATATCACTGTTTTTATTAAAAATCAATGATAATTCAAAAAGACTCTTTTAAAGAGTCTTTTTTGTTATTATTCGTCCCGAGTGCTCGGGATTTGTTTATTTCGTGTCTTCTATTTCTCTCGCCTTGACTTCGCTTAATATTTTATTTCTTATTTCTTTCATTAATTTTTTGTCGGCGCGCAGAAATTTTTTGGCGTTTTCCCTGCCTACGCCTAATTTTATGTCGCCGAAAGAATAAGAGTTGCCGGACTTTGAAACTACTCCATATTGCACCCCGGTATCCAATAAATCCCCGGATATGGAAATGCCTTCGTTATACATAATATCAAATTCGCAAGTTCTAAACGGAGCAGCCACTTTGTTTTTTACCACCTTGCATTTAACGCGATTGCCGATAATCCTGTCGCCTTGCTTGATTTGCGCGGCGCGCCTTACTTCCATCCTGACGGAAGAATAAAATTTCAAAGCCGTGCCGCCAGTGGTGGTTTCCGGATTGCCGAAAAATACTCCGATTTTAATCCTGATTTGGTTGATGAATATTACCACTGTTTTAGTCTTAGAAACAATGCCGGTTAATTTGCGCAACGCCTGACTCATTAAGCGGGCTTGCAAGCCCATATGCTGGTCGCCCATCTCTCCTTCAATTTCTTTTTGCGGCACTAAAGCCGCTACGCTGTCAATAACCACTACATCAACGGCGTTAGAACGCACTAAAGTTTCCACGATTTCCAGCGCTTGCTCGCCCGTATCGGGCTGGGAAATAAGCATTTCTTTCACATTAATCCCTATTGTTGCCGCGTAATCAGGATCAAGCGCGTGCTCTGCGTCAACAAAAGCGGCAATTCCGCCGAGTTTTTGCACTTCAGCCACAATATGCTGGGCTAAAGTTGTTTTGCCCGAGGCCTCGGGACCGAAAATTTCAATAATTCTTCCTCTGGGCACTCCGCCGATGCCTAAAGCGATATCAAGCGACAAACAGCCGGTCGGGACGGCGTCAACGTCAACTTTCATGGCTTCGCCGAATTTCATTATGGCGCCTTCGCCGAACCTTTGCTTTATTTGTTCAACCGCCGTCATCGCCGCTTGCATTTTTTCATCAATAATGTTTTTATTTTTTTTCTCGTTGTTTTGGTTATCCTGTGTCATATAGTTATAATTATAGTTAGTGAATGTTTATTATAATAAAGTATTTTTTGCTAAATTGCAAATTGTTATTTTACCAGCACCTGCTTGACAATCGTATTGTCGCGGCCGTATTTATTGCTGGCGGTTACGGTAATGATGTTAATTCCGTTTTTTAAATTTATTGTTTTATTAAAGTCTCCCGCGGTGTTGCTTAAAATCAGTTCGCCGTTGATGATAATTTGCGCTTCTTTTTCCGTTTTGCCGATTACCTGCAGAGAATTTTTTTCAGTAATAAAATTTTCCGTTGGTTTATAAATTGACAGATTGGGAGGAGAAACGATTTTTTCCAAACGATAACCGAAATAAATAAAACAGACGCAGGCGGCGGCGATGATAACAGCGCTTTTAATTATTTTCGGAGCGGCCATAAAATTGCGGCCTTTAACCACCTGCTTGGAAAAAAGCTCTTGCCGCCCGCCATGTTGCTTGATTTGATTTTCAGCCGTAAAAATTTTTGCCAGCTCGCCATAATCCAGCCCCAAGAAAACAGCGTATTCGCGCAAGAAATTTTTTCCGTAAACGCCGGGCGGCAGTTTGTCGTATTCGTCTTTTTCCAGGGCTTCAAGATATTTGCGGCTGATGTTTAATTTTTTGGCAACATCTTCAAGTTTTAAATTTTTCGCTTTTCGCGCGGCGCGCAATTGCTCGGAAATATTTTCGTTGTTTAAGTTTATTTTGTTGGATTTGAATGGGGTCATGAATTAATTTTAGTTATTATTTAAACCAGCCGGAAGTCGCCCAAGTTTTTCCTCCCGGAATTTTAATCTCCAGGGCGTCCATAGTAAATTGTATTATCGTGTAGCTGGCAAAAACTATCGCTAAGCCGATTATCGCTCCGAATATTATTTTTTTTCCTTTCGCCACCATTTCAGTGTTGCCGGCCGAGATTAAAAATACAACCCCGCCGTAAATAAAAGCCAGCAAAGCCAAAGAGCCGGTAATGCCCAAAAGCCATTTGGATATATTAACCGCTAATTGGATAAAATCATTTAATGTATAGTCGCCTTTGTCCGCGCCTGCCGGCAAGATGACTGTGTCGGCGGAGGATTGGACAATGGAAATATTAACGGCGAAAAATAATATAATAATCGCGGCAACAGAGAAAGGGATTATAAATTTTATATATTTTTTCATATTTTAATGTAAAGGAATTTCAATCCGCGTCATATCCGCGTACTAATCAGCGTTAATTCCGCGTTAAAACGGTTGTCCGCGGATTATACGCGGATTACTACGCTGATTGGTCGCGGATAATAATGTTGGAATTAATTTAGTTAATTGTCTGCTGGACTTTTTTGGCGCCGGTGTCAATTATATTTCCTATTTCATCTTGGCCTAAAATTACGCCGTCAATCATCTCCCCGATAATTTTTTCCGCCGCGTTATAATCAGCTCCCCGATACCAGCTTTTGGCGGTTAAGACTTGTTCGGCGAATACGCCGATGTCAATATCGTCCAATTGCTCATTCACCAAAGAGCGCAAAGCGGTTGGTGTTCTTGTTTTTTGCAGATAACTTTTTACATTTTCAGCCTTGGCGGCGAATTGGATAAAATCCCAGGCCGCGTCTTTTTTTAACGCGGCGTAATCCGCGCCTTTTTTTAAATTTTCCGGGTTGGTAAGAATTTTTTTGGAAACGGTTTCCATCCAATAATTAGCGAAGTTGACGGTTTGTGAATTTCCCTTGATTTGCGGCAGTTTGGCTATGGAAAAGTTTAATTTTGAGGCGCGCGCGTTAATTTGCGGCAAATGGTAGGAATAGCCGAACATCAAAGCCAGATTGCCGCGGCTGAACATATCAAGAGAATTATCCAAAGTTTTATTCCAGCAATAGACTTCTTTGGCAGGATTGGCGAAATCCGTGTAAAAGAGCAAGGCCTCCAAGCCCGGATTATAGCCCTGGCTTTTTAAATTAGGCGGGACTTGATTAAACGTTACCGCGCCGTATTCATTCATCATTACCGCGCCGTTTTGCATCATTAATACGGATAAAATATCGCTGTAGCGTTCAATGTTCGCGCTTCCGCCCAAAGCGACGCCCGGCTGGATTATCTGGCCTTTGGCGTTTTGCTTGGTTAATTTCTTGACATCCTGCTGGAATTCCTTATCCCAGTAAGCCGGCGGTTCAATAATGCCAGAGTTATTTAATAATTCTTTATTATAATACATGGCTAAAGTATCAACGGAAAGAGGCAGCGCGAAAATTTTTTCTTCCATCGCGCCGGATTTTTCGTTTTTAACTTTAATTACCGCGTCATCGTAAACCGCGTCAACAAATTCATCTTTCAGCTTTTTCAGGCCCAAGCTTTTGTTTGTGCGCATCTCGGTTATGGTTTCTTTTTTAACAGTTCCTTTTACAATCGGATAAGCCATGGTAATTTCCGCCGGCATCGGCTCTATTTTATTTTGGTATTTTTTCAGCCAGGTGTTATGAACGGAAAATATATCCGGGCCTCTGTCTTCCGCCCAGGCTTCCAGCAGTTCTTTTTCATATTCATCGTAGTTTAATTTGCGGTATTTGATCGTTATATTAGGGTGGATTTGGCTGTATTTTTCAATAATTTCCGCGAAAGCGTCCGGCCCGTCCCAAACCCGCCAATAGTTTAAAGTAATCGGCTCCATGGCTTTCTGGACTTCTTTCGGCTGGCATTTAAGGCCGAAAGCAGGGAGAAAGACGATGATTAGGATGAGAAAGATGAGTTTTAGTTTTTTATGCATAAGCTGATAAATAATTAGAAATTTTAGCTATTTATAATTATAGCATAAATTTTTTTTCAATGAAAACCAATAATTAATCTATTCCACTTTCGGCCTATACTGCAAAGCTTCAGCCAGATGCCGCGTTAGAATGTTTTCTTCTTCGGCCAGATCAGCGATGGTGCGCGCCAGCTTCAAAATGCGAAAGTACGCCCGGGCGGACAAGCGCATCTGGTTAACTGCGTTGCGCAGCAAATTTGTTGAAGCGCCGTCAATTCGGCAGAATTGCTTGACCGCCTCGGAAGACATTTCCGAATTGGTTATGAAAGGCGTATTTTCAAATCTTTTCCGTTGGGCGGTTCTGGCTGTTTGCACGCGGTTTTTTATTGTTCGCGACTCTTCGGCCGGAGCGTCCGACGACAATTTTTCAAACTTAATTCGCGGGACTTCTATGTGCAAATCAATGCGGTCAAGGATCGGGCCGGATATTTTTTTTCTATAATTAATCACTTGAGCAGCCGAGCAAGCGCAGCTTTTTTCGTTGTCTCCCAAAAAGCCGCAAGGGCAGGGATTCATGGCGGCGACAAGAATAAATTTAGCCGGAAAGCAGAGGTTGCCGGCGGCGCGGCTGATGTGAATCAGCCCGTCTTCCAGCGGCTGGCGCATATTTTCCAAAGCTTGGCGGGGAAATTCGCCGAATTCATCCAGGAATAAAACGCCTCTGTGAGCGAGAGAGATTTCTCCCGGTTTGGGCCATGTTCCGCCGCCGACCAGCGCTACGCCCGAAGCCGTGTGATGCGGGGAGCGGAAAGGCCGGCTGGCCATTAATGGGACATCGGCAGGAAGCAGTCCGGCTACGCTGTAGATTTTTGTCAATTCCAACGCCTCCTCCATGGTCAGATCGGGCAGAATTGAGGGCATGGTTCTGGCGATTAATGTTTTGCCGGAACCGGGAGGGCCGCTCATCAGCATATTGTGGGCGCCGGCGGCGGAGATTTCCATGGCTCTTTTAACATGCTCCTGCCCTTTGATATGCGACATGTCGGAAAGTATTGTTACATTGGAAAAATTAAAATCGACGGATTCAATCGGTTTGATTAATTTTCCGCCCCGCAGATGATTCGCCAATTCAGCCAAATCAGCTATTGGCACAACTTCCAGTTCCTTAACGAGTTTTGCTTCAGTCGCGTTGCCGGTCGGCGCGAAAAGCGTTTTTATGCCCCGTTGGCGCGCCGCCAAAGCAATAGGCAAAGTGCCGTTAATCGGCCTTAAGCGGCCGTTTAGCGCCAGTTCGCCGATAAACAGCATTTCTTCCAAATTGCCTGTTATATGAATTCTGTTAGTGGTCTTAAGTATGCTGATCGCGATCGGCAGATCATAGCTCGGGCCTTGTTTTTTTAAATCCGCCGGAGCCAAGTTGACAATAATTTTTCTTGAAGGGAATTTAAAGCCGGAATTTTTTATCGCTCCCCTTACTCTTTCCCTTGATTCCGAAACCGCCGCGTCAGGCAGTCCGACAATAACAAAAGAGCCAAGCTGGCCGCAGCTGGTGTCGGCTTCAACTTCCACCAATTCGGCGTCTAAGCCGACAACAGCGGCTGAAAATATTTTTGAACTCATGTGTGAATTTTTAATTTCTAATTTTGAATTTTGATTGAATGTTTAATTTCTAATTTTGAATTTATTTATCTTTTACCTCCTCCAATTTAACAGACAGCAGTTTACTCACCCCGTCGTCTCCCATGGTAATGCCGTATAAGACATTGGCGCGCCGCATTGAGGCGCGATTATGGGTTATGATTATAAATTGGGTTTTATGCGAGAGATCTTCCAATATTTTAGCCAACCGTTCGGAGTTGGCTTCGTCCAGAGCCGCGTCAACCTCGTCCAAGACCACAAAGGGCGACGGGTTGGCGCTGATGATGGCGCAGATTAAAGCGATTGCCGTTAAAGCCCGCTCTCCGCCCGAGAGCATTGAAACAGATTTTATTTTTTTGCCTGGCGGCGTGGCTTGAATTTCAATGCCGGCCAGTCCGGTGGCGTTATGTTTTTGCAGGAATTTTATTTTATTAATATCCAAAGTCAGTTTGGTTTTTTCATCGCTGCCGTTAGCGGAGGATTGCCCGCCCTGCTCGGCGTTTTTATCCTCTTCCGTTGCTTCATCATCCATGACTTTAATTATTTTAGCGCGGCCGCCGCTGAAAAGGATTTTAAAATATTCTTCAAATTTATCCGATATCAGCTTAAATTCTTTATCAAATTTTTCTTTTATGCTGATATCAAGCTCCTTGATTATTTCTTTAAGCGAGTTGATCGCCTTGGTTAAATCTTCAACTTGGCCGAATAAAAAATCAAATCGTTTTTTGGTCGCGATATATTCTTTTTCAATTTCCGGATCAATGCCGCCGATTAAATCAAGCTGTCTTTTCAGCTGGTTTATTTTCTCGGAAACGGCTTCATAATCAATCTCTCCTTCCGGCTTGCATTGCTTGATTTCGTTTAAGCCGCCGAAGTTATGCCTTATTTCAATTTCCAAATTTTCCAGCTTAGTTTCATATCTGGTTGAACTGATTTTTGTTTCATTGAGCCGGCCGCTCTGATCGTTAATTTCGTTTTGCAGGCCTTGCATGTCTTTTTGCAAAGTGAACAAGCGGCTTTTTTTCTCTTCCTCTTTCCGCGCGTAAGCGCCTGTTTTTTCTTTCAGTTCCGCGATTTTATCGTCAACTTGGCTTAATTCATTTTTTAACTTCGCGCTATTTTCGTTTATTTCTCGCGGGCCAAGATTATTTTTGTATTGCTTTAACTTAGTTTCAACAGAGTTAAGTTCGTTTCGCAGATTATCTCCCTTTTCTTCAAGCAGCTTCAACCGCTCTCCATAGGCGGCGATTTTTAAATTGCTTTCATTGATTTTAGCGGTAATTTCCTCTTTTTCTTCAGCCAAATTTATTATCTCGGTTTGAATCGCGTTAAATTTTTCTTTTTTTTCATGATCTTCCGATGAGTTTAAAATTTTTTCCAGGTTTTTTTTGATTTCTTTTAAAGCGGTTTTTATTTTATTCAAGTCGGATTCTTCTTCAGCTTTGCTCAGGTCGGCCAATATCCGTTTCAGCCGTTCGTTTAATTTTTTATCGCCATCGCTGTCCGTGTCGGAGCTTTGGCGGGTTAATTCTTTGTTTAAGCCGCTAATTTTATTATCAATGCCGTTTTTTTCGTTTCGCAGAATTATTATTTTATTTTTTTCAGGGTTAATATTGTTGTTTGTCAAATTAATTTTTTCTTTGACGTTGGCAATCTCCCGCCCCAATTCGCTTTGTTTATTGGCAAGCCATGATAAGTCAAACTGGCCGCCGGCTTCCAATTTCATTTCCAATTGCGCTTCAACGCGCGCTAATTGTTTGGTTATGGAGTCCTTTTTATTTTGCGCTTCCGATAATTCTTTTTGCCATTGATTGAATTCCTGCGTATTTTTTTCTTGCGCCGCCATTTTATTAAGCTCGCGGTTTAAGCCGTCCAATTTTTTTTCTTTTTCTATTTTTATTTTTTCAATTTGAAGAAAATGCTTGTTGTGTTCATTGAATTTATCGTTGATTTCATTCCACATTTTTCCGTAGTAATTGAGCTGCAGCTCTTTCAGCTCTGATTTGATTTCTCCTCCTTTTTGCAGCTTATTCACCTGTCTGGTCAAGCTTTTAAGCCGCGGCTCTATTTCAGTTAGAAGCATCTGCGCCTGATTAAGGTTTTCATGGCTGCTTCGCAATTTATTAAGCGATTCATCGCGCTTAATTTGGAACTGTTTGACCCCGGTCGCCTCGTCAAAAAATTCCTTGCGTTCAGCCAGCGAGGTGTTTAAAAAGCCCTCAACCATGCCTTGGCCGATTACGCTGTATGTTTTTTGCCCGAAATTGGCCTTAGCCAGAAACATCTGCGTATCGTACAGCCTGACGCGGCTGTTGTTAATTAAATATTCGCTGTCGCCGCTGCGGTACAAGCGGCGGGTTAAAATCACTTGCGAGTAGTCAAGCGGCGCTTTCCTATCCTCGTTGTTTAAAAACAACGATACTTCGGCCATTCCCATCCTGCCTTTTTTATCCGAGCCGGAAAAGATAATATCTTCGCTTTTTTTGCCGCGCAAAGTTTTCATGCTTTGCTCGCCCAAGGCCCAGCGCACGGAATCGGCGATATTGGATTTGCCGGAGCCGTTAGGGCCGACAATAGCGGTAATGCCGCGCCTGCTTTTATCAAGCATGCCGGGAAAAACCAAAGTATTTTTATTGGCGAATGATTTGAATCCTTGTATTTCAAGTTTTTCTAAAAACATATTTAGGGTATGGAAAAAAGATTTTAATATAGCTCTTATAATAAAATCAGCTTCATTTTGGTTTTATACGGTTTTAACGCTGAATTAACGCTGATAACTACGCGGATATGGCGCTGATTTTTTATATCACTTTTATATTATACAATAATTTGTTGAAATAAAAAAGTAGCCGGCGAAAACTCGTCGGCTGTTTAGTCTTTAAACTGCCTTGTTCTTATTTTAATATCACATTTTCTTTTAATATTATATTCTTCTTAAATATAATCGGACTGCCTGTCTGCTCTGTTAAAGTTACAAAAGAAACATAACTGCCGTAGCCGGTTCCTTCCGAATTGGTGGCGTAGGCCCTAATATAATAAGTCGTGCCCGGGGTTAAATTTGGCGCATCCAGTTTAAAAACTCCGGCGCTAAAACTTCCGGTTTCCGAAACTGTCCAAGTATCAACTTCTGATAATCCATACTTAAACCCGCGCGCGCTAACAGCGCCTGAGCCGATATTAGTAATATTGCCGTTGGCCGTGGCAACAGTTGACGCGATTTTCGTAACCGCGTTAGTTGTTACCGCAGGCCAACTGCTTATCTCCGCCCCTATCGTCATAAAACTCCCAACACTGCTCTGATTATTCCACTCCGTAGTAATCCAGCCGGCGGTGCGGGCGGTGTTGGAGACGCGGGCTTCGTCTATGAGGCCATAATTTAAAGCGTAACTTGACCTGAAAGAACCAAGGAACGCATTTGTTATCGCTCCATCAGAAAAACTTGCTTGGGCTATAGGCGTTGAAGTGGCTAAAACATTATCTTTATAAATCATCGCGGTTGTTCCGTCCCATACCAACGATAAAAATATTGGAACATTCACAGTTAGAGACAATGTGTTTGTTTTTAAGGTTTTTGCAGCCCAACCATCTAATACTTGTAATTCTATTGTATTCCATCCCCAATTATTTTTATGAAAAAAATTTATTTCATCCCCCAATATATAAATAGAACCAAAAAGCCCGTAACTTTTTACATCACTCGGGCTCGCAACTTGATGAGGAGCATATATCATTGACACTGTAAAATTGGAATTACCTTTATGATATGAGTTTTCTATTGAATCGGCATTATCAGCCACATTTACATAATCATTCACCCCGTCAAAATCCAAAGCCCCGTCAACCTGCCCATTAACCAAATCAGCCGCATTCATATTCACGGACGACCCGTTATTGGCATACTTCGTGCTGTCTTTAAAATCAGGATATGTCGTGGTCGCTATGTTGTTATGAGCCAAATGATTAACCATAACGAAATTATCATCCCAAACCCCTGTCGTGGTCGCCGTATCGCTCGCCCCCGCGTTGCCGTAATACATATAAATGGTTTTGTCTGTTGAGCTGGCAATGTCTGTTTTAATCCAATAGGCGATTTCGCCCGTTGTTGAGGCGTATTTTTCCCTTTCATAGTTAAGCAAAGTGCTGTCGTCGCTGTCCACGAATATAATGTCATAGCCGTTGTCATTCCCCACCTTGCCGCCGTTGGTGGTGGTTTTAAGGTCTGCCAGCGTGGTGGTGGCTAATACGGGAAAAGCGGTTGTGGTGGTGGCGATTTTACTTCCTTGCAAAGTAATAGCTCGCTTGTATGTCCAAGATGATGAATACCACGGATCAAGATGGCCGTAGGCGAATTCTGAATTCTGAATTTTGAATTTTGAATTTGATTTCCCAAACGCCTCTATGAAAAATTCGCCCTTGCTCAATGTCGGATATTTAATCGTCGCTTTGTAAAAATTTGTCTGCCCTGATTCTATCTCATCATTGACCGCGTAGCCGTTTGTAAAACCCTTGATGTCTTTGCGCGCATCGCCGGCTCCATAGTCCCGCAGGGCTGTGGAGCCATTTTGCGAATCCGTATTTAGGTCATCCTGAGCCGCCCCCTCTTTGTCATTCCCGCTTTCCCCCTTGTCATTCCCGCGAAAGCGGGAATCCAGGAGCGAGCCAAAAGAATTTGAATTATTTTCAACCGTTTTCTTTGAATCATCATTCTTGCCGCTTCCTCCTGGATTCCCAGTCAAGCTGGGAATGACAGGGGAGTATTGCAGAATGTTAAGCGATGATTGATTATCTCCGTCCAATTTCTCTATCCTCTCCACGCTCCTCTCCCCATCCTCCAGCCAGATCACCACATCCATCTCCTGATTTTTGTTTGAAATATTGGTAATACTGAAATAAACATCAACCTTATTAAACCCGCTGTATTCTTTTTTGTCGCTCTGGATAATCAAATTCTCGCCGGTGTTGTCATCAGTCCAAGCCAAAGCTATTTTTGCGCCATTATAAATAAACTCTTTGGGTATTTCTATATCAAACGGCTCATCTATTAAATCTTTAACATAGTTAACAATGCCAGCCGTGATTAGCGCTATTACAGATAATGTTATAATGATTGATTTATATTCTTTTAAACAAATTATTCTTGCAATTAAACACAAAAAAACACTGTTAAAAACAGTGTCTAAATGAAAAATTTATTAAAATAAAAAAATAGCAAGAGCCGTTTACTCTCCCCCCAGTGGAATAGTTGCTCCGCTTCGCTCTGCAAATTCCACGGGGTAAACTCTCTCTCCTTGCCCCGTAGGCAAGCGAAGCTTGTCCTTCGGGGTCTCTCGTGCCATGTGAGTGGATTTAAAAAGGATTATGTTGTTGTAAAATTGATTTATCATCTTCATTTTATTAGTTTTGCTGTTAACTATAAATTAGCAAAAAATACGGAAAAAGTCAAACAGGAAATGTGTTGATAAATAGTTAAAACGCTTCGGTAAAAAATTACCGAAGCGTTTGTTTTGATTTTTTTAATTCACAAAGCTTGCGCTCTGTGAAAATGTTTAAGAGCTGTGTTAATCAGCTTCAATCTTTTTGTAAAGCGCGATTACTACGGCTCTGTTTTATTTGTTTTTTAAAGAACGATTTATATTTTCATTATATCACACATCGCATAAAAAATCAACCCTCTTCGCTATTGACTATTAACTGAATTTATTGTAAAGTTTAACAATAAGTTAAATAATTCAATAAAAATACATGAACATAACCGAATTAGCCAGAATTTTAAAAATACCGACTCAAGAGCTGCGCGATAAATTGCCCGAGCTTGGTTTTGATATCGGCCAAAAAGCGATAAAAGTTGACGATAGGACCGCCAATAAGGTTATCAGCCAATGGTCGGTTTTAATTAAGCGCTTGGAAGCTCAGCGGCAGAAAGAAAAGGAAGAAAAAGAGCCGGAAGCGGAACAAGCCCAAGTTAAAAAAGAGATTAAAATTCCTCATTTTATTACCGTCAGAAATTTTGCCGAGATTTCCGGCATTCCGGTTAATAAAATCTTGGCTGAATTAATGAAAGGCGGCATATTCAGCTCGCTTAACGAAAGAATAGATTTTGAAACAGCGGCAATTGTCGGCGCTGATTTGGGAATAGAGGCCGTATTGGATGAAAAAGCCGGCGGGCAAATTGAAGGCAATGAAAATAAGCTGAAAGAACTGCTTGGCAGGGAAAAAATATCCGATATGAAGCCGCGCCCTCCGGTTATCGTGGTAATGGGCCATGTTGACCATGGAAAAACAAAGCTTTTGGACGCGATCCGCAGAACTGATGTTGTCGCCGGCGAAGCGGGCGGCATCACCCAGCATATCGGCGCTTACCAAGTTACCCGCAGAAACAAGCTAATTACTTTTATTGATACTCCGGGCCATGAAGCTTTTACCGCCATGCGTTCCCGCGGAGCCAAAATCGCCGATATCGCCGTTTTGGTGGTGGCGGCTGACGACGGAGTCAAGCCGCAGACAATTGAAGCCCACCATATTATTGAGGCGGCCAAACTGCCGTTTATCGTGGCAATCAACAAAATTGACAAGCCGGAAGCCAATATTGACAAAACCAAGCAGGAATTATCCAATCAGCTTAAAATCACGCCTGAAGATTGGGGTGGCAAAACTATTTGCGCGCAGATTTCAGCCAAAGAAAACATCGGCATAGAAGACTTATTGGATATGATTATTTTAACCGCGGAAATGGAAGAGGATAAAATAAAAGCTAATCCCTGTGCGAAAGCCGTAGGCACTGTTATTGAATCGCATATCAATAAAGGCGAAGGCCCTGTCGCCACCGTTTTGGTGCAAAACGGCACTCTTAGAGTCGGCGACATGCTTTGTTTTGATGGAAAAATGTACGGCAAGGCAAGGGCGCTTAAAGATTATCGCGGGCAAAGCATAAATGAGGCCGTTCCGGCGGCGCCGGTTAAAATAATCGGCCTTAAGATCGCTCCCGAAGTCGGCGATGTCCTTGAAGTGGGGTTGGGCGAAAGAGTAAAAGTCAAAAAAATGCAAGCCGGCTCGCAAGAGCGTTTTGTCAAAAAAGCCGAAGAAAAAGAAGGTGATAAAAAAGCCAAGGAAATAAACTTAATTATAAAAAGCGATGTTTTGGGCAGCGGGGAAGCGATTGAGGGGTCGCTGGCCAAGATTGATTTGCCGGAAATTAAAATAAGCATCATTAAAAAGGGGCTGGGCAACATTACCGAAGGCGATATTGTCCAGGCCGAAACTAATCAAGCGCAAATAATCGGCTTTAACGTAAAAATGCCGCTACCGGTTGAAAACCTGGCGCGCGATAAGAATGTAAGCGTTAAAATCTATAACATAATTTATGAATTAATCAATGACATGAAAGCGCAAATACAGGCGCTGGTTGAGCCGGAAACAAAACGGGTTGATTCGGGCAGATTAAAAGTGCTGGCGGTTTTCAGGACGGAGGCGAACAGCCAAGTCATAGGAGGCAAAGTGATTGATGGCCGCGTTGAAGCGGGCGGTTTGGTTGAAGTTCTGCGCGACAAGCAAATTATCGGCGCGGGCAAATTGGCTAAGCTGCAATCAGGCAAACAGGACGTGAATGAGGTTGAAATAAACCAAGAATGCGGCATCCAATACGAAGGCAAGCCGATCATTAAAGAAGGGGATATTCTGCAGTTTTATAAAGAAGAAAAAGTGTATAAAAAGATTTAAAAAATTATGCCTCGTCGGATTGACCAATTAAACGAATTATTCAAAGGCGAATTGGCGAACCTCATTATTCGCGAAATGCCGATGAAGGATGTTTTAATTACAATCAGCTATGTTGATTGCTCCCCTGATTTACAGCACGCGAAAATCGGTTTTTCCGTTTTGCCGCATGAAAGAAACGGGAGCGCGTTAAAAGCTTTAAGAAAACATTCGGTGCTGTTCGCCAAAATATTAAAAAAGAAATTAAAACTTCACCATATTCCGAAATTTAATTGGGTTATTGACGAGACGGAAAAGAAAGCGGCAGAGCTTGATAAAATTTTTGAGCAGATAAAGTCATAATATGGAAAATATTTACCATCAAATATACAATCAGATTAAAATATCAAAAAATATTCTTCTCGTCACCCATGATGCTCCGGACGGCGACGTATTGGCATCTGCTTGCCTTATGATTGAGCTGATGGAATCGCTGGCCAAGCCGCATATCGCTTACTGCTATGATGAGCCGCCGCGCCAATTTAATTTTTTGCCTCACGTTGAAAAAATAATTTCTGATAAAAATTTTAATTTCGCCGAGTTTGATTTGATTATCGCGCTTGATTGCGGCGGCATAAACAGGACCAAGCTCGCGGACGAAATAAGCGGCCGGGCAAAAAACCAATCCGTTATTGATATAGACCACCATCCGAAATTAGACAATTACGCCGATTTGGAGCTAGGGGATCCGCGCGCCGCCGCCACCACGGAAGTCCTTTATAATTTTTTAAAGGCGAACCGGATAAAAATCAACAAGAACATCGCCAATTGCGTCTTGACGGGCATTTTAACCGATACCGCCAATTTTCTTTATCCTTCCACTTCCCAGCAAACCGTTGAGATCGCGTCGGAAATGCTGGTCAAGGGAGCCAAGATGCCGCAAATTATGGAAAATACCTGGCGCAATAAAAGCTTGAATTCCATGAAATTATGGGGAAAGGCGATGTCGCGCTTGAAAATTAACTCTGAATATAATTTTGGCTACTCAATTTTAACTTTGGAAGAGATAGCGGAAAGTGGAGCCGATGAGGAAGAGCTTGAAGGTATCGCCGGCTTTATCAGCAATCTTGATAACGTTAAAGGCATTATTTTTTTGCGCGAACAGCCGAACGGCGTTGTTAAAGGAAGTTTGCGCACCTCGCGCCGCGATATTGACGTTTCTCTTTTAGCCCGGCAGCTTAACGGCGGCGGCCATGCCAAGGCCTCAGGGTTTAAAATAGAGGGGAGATTGGAAGAAACGAGAAGTGGGTGGAAAATAATATAATTAACATTAAAAATTAATTTATATACAATTTAAACATATGTCTCTAATACCAACAGTCATTGAAAAATCAGGCCAAGTTGAGCGGGCCTACGATATTTATTCTCGTCTGCTCAAAGACCGCATTATTTTTTTAGGCGAACCGGTTACCGACCATGTCGCCAATATTGTTATCGCCCAATTCTTGTTTTTAGACGCGGAATATAAGGACAAAGACATTAAATTTTATATCAACACGCCGGGCGGCTCGGTTACCGCCGGCATGGCGATCTATGATACCATGCAGTATGTTAAAAGCGATGTCTCCACCATCTGCGTCGGCATGGCCGCGTCAATGGGAGCGGTTTTGCTCGCCGCCGGCGCCAAGGGCAAAAGATTCTCTTTGCCGAATTCCGAGATTTTAATCCACCAGGTAATGGGCGGGTTTGAGGGCCAGGCCACCGACATTAAAATCAGGTCGGAGCATATTTTAAAAATAAAAGACAAATTAAACAGAATATTGGCTCTGCATACCGGCCAGACAGTCGCCGACATTGAGAAAGACACTGACCGCGACCGCTTTATGTCAGCTGAGGAAGCCAAGAAGTACGGGATTGTTGATAAGATTATTACGAAGTAATCAAAATTTAAATTTTAATTATTTTTTGTTAATTAATTCGTATAATTAGTTATGCAAAATGCGCCGCGCATTTTGTATAACTCATAACAAATCTATGAAAGAAAAAATGCCAATAGGTGTACCAACACCTAAAGAAAGAGCGGAATTGGAAAAAAGTTATGCTATTTCCGATGCCGAACTTTTAAAAAATGGTGCAAGCTATGAATTCAATAATAAAGGTGAAAAAATATTAAATGCGACTGAAGACCAAAAAAAAGAAATATACTGCGATTTTGAACGGAAAGCAAAAGAAAAAGTTGAGGCAGAAAAATTAGAAAAATTAAGCCAGCTTATTTCTGAATTTTTTAAATCTAACAAGGTTAAAAAATTAGATAGCATTTTTATTACAACAAAAGGCGGAAGTGGTCAATCGTATAAGTTTCATTCTCTTGATGGTGGCAATTTAAATATTATAGATACTGGAAGTGGCTATGGTGGCACAGCAGACTTTATGAGGAAAATGGTAGAGAGAGGAGATAGCGCTATAAAAAATGATAAATGGACTGATTCAATCGGAGTTGATAATATAAAACAAATCCAAACTGATGATTTCAAAAATGAACTGATATTGCCTGACCGAAATAAAATTTAAAGCGGGTTAGAAATATTTAATAAAAAAACAAAAAATAAATTTGCCACTATTTAATAATTCACTGCCAGTTAAAAAACTTGCTGTAATGTGCCTATGGGAAAAACCCAAAACCAAACTAATCAAATAGCTTTATTTAAAGGCAAAGGGATCAGAAAAATAATCCATAATAAAGAATGGTATTTTTCGGTTGTTGATGTGGCGCAAGCCCTTATTGATCAAGCAGATGATTATACGGCGAGAAAATATTGGAATAAACTCGCCCAGCGCTTAAGAGAAGAAGGAAGCGAAGTGGTGACAAATTGTCACCGGTTGAAATTATTA
>JAUYAT010000016.1 GCA_030693295.1 bacterium | reverse complement strand
TTTAGTTCAAAGTTCAAAATGCAAAGTTAAAAGTTGCAATGCAAAGTTAAAAGTTATAAATAGTAAAAACTTTAAACTTTTAACTGTAATTTTGAATTTTTAACTTTTAACTTTTAACTAATGTTATTATACCATAAAATGGATATGCCGGATATTGAATGTAGTCAGCTTTAAAGAGATTTTTTCATCATTATATGTTGTATTAAAATAAAAATAATAAAAGCCGTTATGGCGCTTAACAGGGCGATGACGATGATAATTTTTTGCCAAAAACGCATATATTAGGATGTAGAAAAATTGTTTATATAATCAGCTGTTTTCTTGCTTGTCTTTTGGAATTTTTTCTCTAATTTTATCAATCAGCCAGAGCCAGAACATAAAAAAAGAAGCGCCCAAAGACAGAAGGGCGATGATAAAAAAGAACGGCTCTTCAATATTGGCGCCGAAAAGAAAGCCGATGCCGGAAACAAGATTGTGGATGAATGCCGCGACCATAAAGCAGTTCAATAAAATCAGCCAGCCCCAAACCTTTCTGAACAGTGGATATTTTTTAAATAAAAACCAAGCGAGAGAAAATGAAATTATTAAATAAATTATGAAATAGGCATAGTTTAGCATATTGGTTGGCTTGTTAATTAATTAGGTTATGAGTATATTATAGCATAAAAATTGCGGGTTTTGTTAAATGCTGATAAAATAAATAATATAAACGAATTTTATTCCGCGTAATATCCGCGTAGTTATCAGCGTTAATTCTGCGTTAAAACGGTTGTCCGCGGATTATACGCGGATTATTACCCGCCCGCCTTGACTTCGCTACTGACTATATAATAAAAGTATTTTAGAAAGTAGTGCTGGAAATATTTGCAAAACTTAAAATGGTCAAGGCGAAGTCGGGCGCGGCGCTGATTGGTCGCGGATAATAATGTTGAAATTATTTTATATGAAGCAATTAGATAAAATTTTTAATCCGGAAACCATAGCGGTAATAGGCGCCAGCGACAGGAAAGGCAGCGTCGGCTACGGCTTGTTTAAAAATTTAATCGGCTGCGGCTTCAAGGGCGCTGTTTATCCGGTCAACATTAAAAGAGAAAGCGTGCAAAGCGTTAAAGCGTATCCTTCTGTTAAAGATATTCCCGATAAAATAGATTTGGCGATAATCGCCGCTCCGGCCGCGGCAGTTCCCCAAATCGTGGAAGAATGCGGGCAGGCCGGAGTTGCCGGAGCCGTTATAATATCCGCCGGATTTAAAGAAATCGGGGAAGAGGGAGAGAAAATGTGCGATGAAATTGTTGACGCGGCGAGAAAGCATAAAATGAGAATCATCGGCCCCAACTGCCTCGGCTTCATAAAGCCGTCGCTTCATCTCAACGCCAGTTTTGCCAATAAAATGGCCCTGCCCGGAAAGCTCGCTTTTATTTCGCAAAGCGGGGCTTTATGCACCGCCATTTTGGACTGGTCGGTAAAAAATAATGTCGGCTTCAGCCATTTCGTTTCCGTCGGCGAGATGATTGATGTTGATTTTCACGATTTAATTGACTATTTCGCGCAAGACGAAAAAACAGAAAGCATCTTGATATATATGGAGTCGCTGGCCAACGCCCGCAAATTTTTAAGCGCCGCCCGCGCCTGCGTCAGAAACAAGCCGATTATACTCCTTAAGGCCGGAAAAAGCGAAGAAGGGGCGAAAGCCGCGAAATCGCATACCGGAGGGCTGGCGGGAAACGATATTGTTTTTAACGCGGCTTTCAAGCGCGCGGGCATAATCCGCGTTGACACGATAATCGGCCTTTTCCATACCGCGAAAACCCTGGCTATGCAGCCAAGGCCATTAGGCAACAGGATCGCCGTTATCACCAACGCCGGAGGGCCGGGCGTGCTCGCGACCGACACCCTGATTGAGCTTCAGGGCCGGCTTGCCGATCTCTCGCAAAAAACTTTGAATAAATTGGATAAATGCTTGCCGCCAGCTTGGAGCAAGGGCAACCCGATTGACATTTTAGGGGATGCGGATCCGGGCCGCTACGGTAAAGCTCTTGAGATCTGCTTAGATGACGAGAATACGGATGCCGTATTGGTAATCTTAACTCCCCAGTCAATGACCGAACCCGCGGCGGCGGCGAAAGAAATTGTGGCCGTAAGCAACAGGAAAGCTTGCCTCAAGGGAAAGTCCCTCAAGCCGGCCAAGACGATATTAGCGAGCTGGATGGGCGGCGACGATGTCGCCGAAGGCAGAAAAATTTTAGAAAGCGGAAACATTCCGGTTTACCGCGCTCCCGAGGAGGCGGTGCAATGCTTTATCAATGTTTACAGCTATTCAAAAAATTTGGAGTTGCTTTACGAGACTCCAGCCACTATTCCACACGCTTTTAAGCCAAAAACTAAAGAAAATAAAAAATTAATCAAGGATGTATTAAAACAAAACAGATTTACTTTAACCGAGCCGGAAGCAAAAAAATTATTAGACAATTATGGCATTCCGGTTGTTGAGCACGCCGTTGCCGGCGCCCCGCGCCATGCAGGCAAAATAGCGGCTGATATCGGCTTTCCTGTTGTAATGAAAATATTGTCTGCCGACATCCTGCATAAAACCGATATTGGCGGAGTTAAGCTTAACATTAATTCAGCCAAGGAGGCCGAAACCGCTTTTGGCGAGATTATGTCAGCGGGGCGCAAGCATTTCCCCAAAGCCGCTATCCAAGGAGTGTTTATTGAAAAAATGGTAAAGAAAAAATATGAGCTCATCATCGGCTGCAAAAAAGATCCGATTTTCGGCCCGGCAATTGTCTTTGGCATGGGCGGAGTGGCGGTTGAAATTTTTAAAGATATCAATGTCGGCCTGCCTCCCTTGAAT
The DNA here is from genome assembly GCA_030693295.1 of bacterium. GTDB lineage: Bacteria > Patescibacteriota > Patescibacteriia > Patescibacteriales > VMTK01 > JAHIME01. Next base: position 33,833 of record JAUYAT010000016.1, on the reverse strand, counting down.
ATGTCCTTGGCTATGAGATTAATAGAAGACACAAAAATTTATAAATTGCTCAGAGGATATCGCGGCATGCCCGGAGTTGATATCGGCTCAATACAATTCCTGCTTTACAAATTCGCCTATTTGGTCGCTGACTTTCCCGAAATAAAAGAGATTGACATTAATCCTTTCGCCGTTGACGAAAACGGCGGCATAGTTCTTGACGCCAAAGTTATTTTGGATAAAAAGATCGCGGAGAAAGAAATCAAGCCCTATTCCCATCTTGTTATTTCCCCTTATCCTAAAGAATATATCGGCAGGTTTAAAATGAAAAACAACAAGACGGCCCTGCTGCGGCCGATCAGGCCGGAGGATGAACCGCTGGAAGCCGCGCTGATTAAAACTTTTTCCAAGGAAACGCAAAGGCAGAGATTTTTCGGGCAGATTAAGGATATTACCCATGAAATGCTGGTGAGATACACGCAGATTGATTACGACAGGGAAATGGCGATAGTCGCCGAAATAACCGAAAAAGGGGAAAAGAAATTCGCCGGCGTTTCAAGATTGATAGCCGATTCTTACGGCGAAACAGCCGAATTCGCCGTTGCCGTGGGCGATCCCTGGCATTTTCAAGGGCTGGGCAAAAAATTAACCGATTATATTTTAGACATCGCCAAGCAAAGAAAAATAAAAAAAGTTTGCGCGCAATTTTTAAAAGATAATAAAATTATGCGCCATATTTTGGAAAAAAGGGGCTTTAAAATAACGGAAGACAAGGCGGTTAGCCGCGCCGAGCTGGAGCTGAGAAAATAATTTACATTTTTCCAAAATTTGCTATATTATAATAACATTAAAAATATGATGAAAAATGACAAAATTGATATTGCTTTAATTTTCGGCGGTAAATCAGCTGAGCACGAAGTTTCAATTGTATCAGCGCAAAATATCGCCAAAACGATAAATAGAAAAAAATATAACTTAACCTATGTCGGCATCAACAAGAGCGGCCAATGGTTATTAATTGGCGAGCAAGAAATGTTTTCGCTAAAAAGCATATCATCCCAAGAAAAAACACCAAGCGAAAAAGCTGTTATACCATACACAAGAAATAATAAATTCTATCTAAAAATCGGAAAAGTTGAAAAAATCATTGATGTAGTTTTTCCAATCTTGCATGGACCTTTCGGCGAGGATGGCACGATTCAAGGTTTACTCAAACTTTATAATGTCCCTTTTGTCGGTTCAAGCGTTTTAGGTTCGGCAATTGGCATGGACAAAGATGTTTCCAAAAGACTACTGAAAGAAGCGGGGGTGCCGGTGGTGAAATTTATGGTTTATAAAAAAAATCAAAAAGGTGAAATTTCATTTGAAAAAATTAAAAAAAGTTTAGGCGCGCCATTTTTTATTAAACCGGCTAATCTCGGATCATCGGTTGGAATTAGCAAAATCAAAATCAAAAATGAATTTATTGCAGCCATAAAAAACGCTTTTTCTTTTGATAACAAAATAATTATTGAAGAATTTATTAAAGGCAAAGAAATTGAATGCTCGGTTTTGGGTAACGAGAAGCCGATTGCTTCAATTCCGGGCGAAATAATTCCTACTCTTGATTTTTATTCTTATGAAGCAAAATATCTGGATGAAAACGGAGCAAAAATGGCAATCCCAGCGAATATCTCTAAACCGCTGGTTGAAAAAATTCAAATGTTGGCTATCAAAACATTTGAAACACTCTGCTGCGAGGGTATGGGCCGGGTTGATTTTTTTTTAACTGAAAAAGACAAGATATTTGTTAATGAAATCAATACTATTCCTGGATTTACATTAATTAGTATGTACCCAAAGTTATTGGAAAAAAGCGGTATTTCATATTCCAAACTTATAGATAAGCTAATAAGATTAGCGATTGATAGATACAAGAAGGAAACTAGGTTGAAAACAGATAGATAAACAAGAAGTTTTTGATTTTGGGCATTCACCCCCTTAAGCCTCGCCCCAAAATTTAGACAGTATGCCAAGATACAATCAAGGCATAATAGTTAAGTCTAAAGTATGTGGGCAATATCAAACGATGACAGACGAACTCTTAAAAATTAGTCTCCGAAATTCTTTAAAGCAATAATTTCGGAGGCGGAAAGGAGGGGTATATGAAAAAGGTTATTATTGTACCTTTGCCAAAGCGGCCTGTGTATAAGTATATGAAGAAGCAGGAAAAAATTAAATTAAGAAATATAAACAAAGGCGATTTAAATTGCTTTTTAAAGTGGTGGCGCGACGAAGAGCTGATAAAATTAACCAGCGGGATTTATATTGAATCGGAAAAAATATTACAAAATTTATTTAATAAAATGCTTGCAAAAAATAACGAGCATTTTATGATAATTTATAATAAAAAAATAATTGGCCATATTTCTTTGACTAGAAAGAGCCGAACTATTTTTGAAATTCATATAGTTATCGGCGAAAAAAAATATCAAAGCCTCGGCCTTGGTACGATAGCTATAAAAAAAGCTTTAGATATGGGTTTTAATATACTTGGTTATAAAAAGGCTTATTTAGAAGTAAGGCCTGATAATATACGAGCCATCAAAGCTTATGAAAAGTGCGGCTTTACTAAAGCCGGTTTTAATAAATATGAAAATAATAAAAATCAACCCGTTGTTTTAAAAATGATACTCGCCGCGCCGAGCTGGAATTGAGGAAATAATTTTGACATTTTACGGCGGTTTTGCTAATATTTTATTATCATTTAATTAACTTATTTTTATAAATTGTGAAATATCTTATTCTGTCATTCCCGAAGGCCAAAGGCCTATCGGGAATCCAGGAGTGAACCATATTGCCGTTGTGTTTTTGTATGCGATTAATTAATGTTTTTACAGCTCTCTCCTGGATTCCCGCTTGCGCTCGCCTCGCTCGCCTCGTCTTCGACTCGTCGAAGCGGGCTGAAGCTCCGGCGAAGCGGGCGGGAATGACAAATTGGCGTGTTTCATAATTTAAAATTATTACAAAGTTATGAAAAAAATAATTATTCTCGGCTTGTTGCTGGTTTTCGCGGTTAGCGGCTGCAGCCTAATTAAGCCGAAAACCGGCCAGGTAGTAATCGGGCTGGAAGCCGCCAAGCAAAAAGCGGAAAAATTCATCAATGAAAATTTAATGCAGCCGGGCAGCAATGTAACGATTAAAGAAGCGGTTGAGGAAAACGATCTTTATAAAATCACGGTGGTTATGTCAAACGGCCAGGAAATCCCTTCTTATATGACCAAGGACGGCAAGAAATTTTTTCCGCAGACATTGGATATCGCGGAAATAGAAAAGAAAAATGAAGAGAAAAACAACGCGCCGGCTGCCGAGGCCGACAGCGCCGCGAGCGTTGTTGAAAAAAGCGACAAGCCGAAAGTGGAGCTATTTGTTATGAGCCATTGCCCGTACGGCACGCAGATTGAAAAAGGAATAATTCCGGCTGTGGAAGCGCTGGGCGATAAAATTGATTTTACTTTAAAGTTCTGCGATTACGCCATGCACGGCAAAAAAGAATTGGATGAGCAATTAACCCAGCACTGCATCCAGCAAGAAGGGCTTGATAAGCTAATCGTTTATTTAAAATGCTTTCTTAAAGCAGACGATTCAGGAAGCTGTATAAAAGAAGTTGGTGTTGACGGCGCGAAACTGCAATCCTGCGTAAGCGAGACCGACAAGCAATATAAAGTTACCGAGAAATTTAACGATAAAACCACCTGGTCAAGCGGCCAATTTCCAACATTTGACGTGGACAAAGCCGATGCCGGCAAGTACGGCGTCAAGGGTTCTCCATCCTTAATAATCAACGGCCAGCAAGCCAGCTCCAGCAGGGATTCAGCCGGCTTATTGAAAGTAATTTGCTCGGCTTTTAATAATCAGCCGGAAGCATGCAGTCAAACTCTATCTTCAACAGCTCCGTCAGCCGGGTTCGGCGAAGGCGCGGCTTCAGATTCAGGCGGCGGTTGCGGCGGGTAGTTCGTGAAACATGGAACACAGAACATAGAACATAGAACATAGAACATAAAGCACAGAACGAATATTATTATGTAAGATTAGTAAAAAAGGAGCAACGAGAAGTTGCTCCTTTTGCAGTAATTGATATTTGGGGGCTGGGGTGGTATATTAAAATTAAGAATAAATAAAATATTAAATACAATATGGACAAGCAAAAAGCCAAAGAATCCCGAGTATTCGGGATTAAAAAATTGGTTGAGAGGTACGAAAAATTGTCTGACGCGGAGAAGAAAAAATACAACGAACAGCAAACCAAGGACCATTTTATCCGGCCTTTGTTTGAGCTGTTGGGCTGGGATTTTGAAGCCGATGTCTGGCCTGAAACCGATGTGTCCGGCAAAAGGGTTGATTACGCTTTTAAGATTGACGGGATTACAAAGTTTTATCTGGAAGCCAAATCCATACCGGTTAATCTGGACGAGGAAAGATGGGCGGAGCAGGCCATAAATTATTCATGGCATAAATCAGTGCCATGGGTGGTTTTAACTGATTTTGAGGCGGTTAAAGTTTTTAATACTGAATGGGACGAGCCGGATATCCAAAGTTGCAGATATATTGAAATACCGTGGACTGAATTTTTGACCAGCGAGAAATTATGGTGGCTGTCGCGGGAAGCTTTTCAAAAAGGCGTTTTAGACAAAAAGGCGGATGAGGTCGGCAAAAGGCCCAAGAAAATTATTGACGAGCAATTGGCTAATGATTTAATCAGGTGGCGCGAATTAATGTTTAAGGAATTATGCGGTTATAATCCAAGCATTGACCCGAAAAAGATTTCCGAGTATGTGCAAAAAATTTTAGATCGGCTGATTTTTATCAGGACGCTTGAAGACAGGAAAATTGAAGATGTTATTTTACAGCCATTAATCAGGGACTGGGAGCAAAAGAAAGGCGTTAAGGCGGATCAATTATTATTTAACCTAAACAAAATTTTCCGTAAAATTGACGGAACCTATAATAGCGGCTTGTTTGAAAAATGCGCTTGCGATTTTTTGGGCGAGAAAATAGAGGCCGATGATAATACCTTCGTAGATGTTATTAATGAATTGTATAGGACTAAAAGCAAAGGCATTAGATATAATTTTGCCGACATTCCGGCTGATATTTTCGGCAATATCTACGAGCAGTATTTGGGCTATATCCAAAAAGAAGATACAAAAGCTGAAAAGCAAAGCAAAAGAAAATCGCAGGGCATTTATTATACGCCCCGTTATATCGTGAATTACATCGCGCAAAATACTTTGGGAGAAGTTTTAAAAAGCAAAACTTCGGCCGAAATTAAAAATCTAAAAATATTGGACCCCGCCTGCGGTTCCGGATCTTTTTTAATTACGGCTTATCAAACCTTAATTGATTATTGGCAGAATCAAAAAAGAAAGCAGCAGAAAGAGAAAAACGGCAAGTTTAAAGATTTAGAAAAAGCGTTTAAAAAACGAAACGGCGATTTATTAACTTCGCCGGAAAAAATGAGAATTTTGCTTAACAATATTTTCGGCGTTGATTTGGACGGGGAGGCCGTGGAGTTTGCTAAATTGAATTTGCTTTTAAAAATGGTTGACAGCCAAATCAAACTGCCAAAGCTGTCGCATAATGTCCAAGAAGGCAATTCTTTGATTTCCGGAAGCGAGCAAGAACTGAAAAAATATTTTGGCAAGCGCTGGAAAGAGAAAAAGCCGTTTGAGTGGAGAGAAAGATTTTCTGAAGCAAAGAACGGATTTGATATAATTATCGGAAATCCGCCATATATAAAAGAATTCGTTGATAAGTCTGCTTTTGATGGTTTGCACGATAGCCCATATTATCAAGGTAAAATGGATATTTGGACTATGTTTGCTTGCATTGCTATTGATTTATTGCAAGATGGCGGTTGTTTTAGTTTTATTGCCCCTAATAATTGGTTAACTAATGCAGGCGCTAGTATTTTTAGAAATAAAATCTTGAGAGAGGGCGAGATTGTAAATTTTATTGATTTTGGCGATTATAAAATTTTTCAAGATGCAGGCATACAAACAATGATTTTTGTATTTAGAAAATGCAGGCCAAGACAAAAATATAAAATAAAATATTCCAAGATTATTGATAAAAATATTAAAGAAGAAGATTTAATTAAATTTTTAAAATCAAATTGCCAGTTACAATTTCCAGAAATTGAAAATTTTAATACAATAATTGAGCCGCAAAAATTTGTTGGTAAAAATATTACTTTTATTAATTCTCAAAAGAATGATATTTTAAACAAAATAGAGGCTCATAAAAATTTTGAATTAACCCCAGAAGAAGTTGGACAGGGTATAGTAGCCGCGCCTGATAAATATTTTTTAGTAAGGAATTTAAATAATTTTAATGATGAGGAAAAAAAGTTTATTAAAAAATATTATACATCCTCAGGAAAATTTAGTAGCGGTTTATCTAAAAATTGTATATTTTATATTTCTGATAAAAATTTTAATGGCGAAAATTTAAATAATTTCCCAAATATAAAAAATCACTTTGAGCCTTATAAATTAATATTAAAAAAAGCTAAAAGAAAATATGGCACTCCAAACAAATCTTATTTTTATTTACATAGAGAAAGAGATGAAAAATTTTTTAAAGAAGGCCCTAAAATAGTTTGCGGTATAAGAGCGCAAAGTCCAAATTTTTATTATACAGAAAATGAATATTATGGCTCAAGAGCTTTAAATTTTATCAAAACAGATAGAATTGATTTAAAGTATTTAGCAGGATTACTAAATTCTAGTTTAATCCATTTTTGGTTAAAAAATAAAGGAAAGCAACTTGGTGATTTATTACAGATTGATAAAGGTCCATTACTTCAAATTCCGATTTTTGTTCCAGAAAATAAAAATAAACTTAAGGAAATTACAAAGTCAGTTGATAAAACAACCAAGTTAAATAAGGAATTACAAAAATTAGATCCGATTATGGATGATAAGGAGTATAAGGAGATTAAGGAGGAGATTGAGAAAACGGATGGGAAGATTGATGAGAGGGTTTTTGAGTTGTATGGATTGACGGAGGAGAAGAGGAAGAGGATCAATGAAAGGGTTTTGTAATTTTTAAAATTTAATTAGCATTAACATAGGATATGACTAAAATAACTCTAATTTTTTTAATATGCGCCATAATAACTGCACTCGCAGTAGTTTTTTGTTGGCTTGATTGGGGAAGAAAAAAAGTGATACGATTGTGGCATTTTTTTACAAGACACAAACCATACGTGCCTCGCGAAACTATAAGAGTAGTTAGGCATAGAAGAGGAAACTGGTGGAATTTAGGCAAAATGAATAAAAAACCCGCAATGCAAATAAACGGCCATTTATATGCGACTAACATATCTGATAATAATGTCCGTGTTCTCTCGGTTGAAATAATAAATCCCAAAAAGGCAAGAAAAAATTGCGTTCGCAATGATGTTTTAACCCGTCATTCTAGAAATAATATTTATGGCAGTTATGAATTGATACCAAATTTAACAAGCGAAATATCTATTGATTTTTGGATTCAACCCTTGATTATCAGTGAAGAAAAAGACTTAAAATTAACGATAGTATTAACTGATCAATTTGGTAATAGACACAAAGTCAAGGGATTGTTGTTTGAAAGCAATAATAAAAAAAGACTACCAGCAATAAATGATAAAGCAATAGAAGCGACAAAAGAGGCAATCTATAAAATAAAAAATGAAATTGAAAAAGAAGTTGTTTCTATACTTAAAGTTGAGGTAGAAAGATATAAAGAGTGCGGGCGAAGAGTCGGGGGTTTAGGGAGCGTACATCTTAAAGGTTCTGATAGCCCAGGAATTGGAACTGAATGGAGAAAAGCCGATTCTCCAATTAACCAATCCATTGAAATGAATCCGCAAAAGGAATATATTATTTCGGATAACGCACAAGCTTTGATGAATTTGTATAATAAATTAGGAAATGCCAATGATAAATCTATATTTATTAATTCCTTGCTTAATAGGTTATCAAAAGATAAAGAATATGCTCCCGTTGGATATTTGATATTTTTAGCGATGTTTAGAATTAATAAGCTTGAAATGACGTTTGATATTGCCAAAGAAAAGTTATATAAAGATTCGAGTTATGGTTTTAGTGACTCTCTTAGATTATTAGATGGATTATTAAGATTTGAACATTCAGCATTTTCCAAAGAATTGCTTGAAAAAATTGAAATATTTGTTGATGGACTTGATGAGCATTCATTTCGGATTTCAGAGAGGTTATCAGCTATAAGGGCATTTCGCCTTAACAATCCCACTACAAATAATTAGATAATTAAAATTTATGTCTAAAAACGATTATTGGGATTTAACAAATAGACCGCATACAAAATTAAAATTAGAAATTTATAAAAAATACTTGGACTCGTGGTGCGCAATTTTTTTAAACCAAAAATATTATGAAGAAGTGTTTATAGTTGATTGTTTTGCTGGGCGTGGCGAGTATAAGGAAAAAGGAGATCGAGCTGACGGCTCGCCACTAATAGCTGTAAAGGCAGCTAAAAAATTTCAGGATGATTTTGACAACAAAAAAATAAAAAATAAAAGAAACTTTAAAATTAAATGCAGATTTATTGACGAAAATAAAAAATATTGCAAAAGTTTAGAAAAATTATTAGCCGCTTATATTAATGATGTAGATTTTCAAATAATCAATGATGATTTTAACAATACTATTGGAGATGTATTAAAAGAAATAGGTTATAAGCCTGTTTTATTTTTTATTGACCCTCACGGGATTAAATCGCTTAAAAAGAAAAGTGTTTTAAGTATTGTTAATAAACCGGGCGCAAAAGATATTTTATTGAATTATATTAATGAAGGAGTAGTTAGAATCGCTGGATTAGCAAAAAAATGCATGGATAAAAAAGCCAAAGATATAACCTTAAAAGAAATTAAAACAATAACAAATTTAACTGATTTTGTTGGAGATGAATGTCTAGAAATAATTGATAGTAGCGATGTTGAATTTTTGGAATATTATGTAGAAAATATTTTAAAGAGTAATAATGAAAATGTTAATTCAAAAAATAAATTAGATGTCATAGCGTTTAATATGCCATATCCCAATAAAAGCGACACAATTTATTATTTGTTATTTGCTTCTCGGAATAAAAATGCAATTAAAATTGTAAGTCAAGTATATGCTAAAAGTAAGGAAAGTAATTTAAAAGGGCAAAGAAGTTTCTTCGGCCCAAAAGAACAATTAAAACTGCATAATAATTTTAAAGTTTAACAAAGGGTTTAAAAATGTTATAATAAAAGCATAAAGATAAATCAAAAATATCCATGCTTAAAATAACACGAAAATCGCTGTTGTATAAAAGCGGCGTGGAATACGCCGATTATTGCCTTAACCATATTGAGGGCTGTTCGCACGGCTGTAGGTTTCCATGCTACGCCATGATGATGAAAAAAAGATGCGGGGTGATAAAAGATTATAACGATTGGATAAAGCCGAAAATAGTCGGAAACGCTTTAGAACTATTGGACAAGGAAATACCGAAATTAAAGCATAAAATAAAAGTTGTCCATCTTTGCTTTACCACCGACCCCTTTATGTACAAGCAAAAAGAGGTTAGCGATTTGACTTTGAAAATTATTAAGCGCTTGAACGATGACAATATAAGATGCACGGTTTTAACCAAAGGCGTTTATCCCGAAGAATTGGCTGACACGGATAAATACGGCAAAAACAACGAATACAGCATTACTTTGATTTCTCTGGATAAAGATTTTAAAAAAAGTTTTGAGCCTGGCGCCGCTCCTTATGAAGAAAGAATAAAATCCTTAAAATATCTGCATGATAAAGGATTAAAGACATGGGTCAGTATGGAGCCGTATCCAACGCCGAATTTGGTTAAACAGGAGCTAATTAAAATTTTAGATAAAATCAGTTTTACGGACAAAATTATTTTCGGCAAATTGAATTACAATGTTAAAGTTACTGAATTTCAGGATAACAAAGATTTTTACGAGGAACGCGCGAACACTGTGATAAATTTTTGCGATAACCATGGCATTGATTATCACATTAAATACGGCACTAAGAAGAAAGATGATAAAAAAACAGAAAAGATTTTTAGGAGCCAGAGTCCCGATCGTTTAAAATTGTACAGCTTGAAACAGGCGCAATTAACCGTATAATCTAAAAGGCAAAAATCATACCACAAAAATCGCCATTTACGGCGATTTTTGCTATAATGACTATATTAACGTTTATTAAATTACTAATTTAAAAGTATGACTATTGAAAATTTTGGCCAATTTCCGCCGCCGGCTTCCAGCCGGGAGAAGGAGAAAAGCATGGCTGAGAAGATCAGGGAATTTAAGGCTGGGCTGCTTGGCAAAGCCCGCGAAATTTTAGGAAGCCGCGGAGCTGAATTTGACGAGAAGCAAGCCGGGCAAACCCTTAAAGAATTAAATCCGCGAGAGGAGGGGAAGGGCGACATGTTCGCTGATTTTGAAGCTGCCATAGGCGGGGAGCCGGCCAAACTCCGTTTAGCCGGCCAGTACGAAGAAAATTTTAATCCCGACAGGGAAAAGAATTATGATGATTGGGATTTAAATCCGCGCGAAGAAGCTATCAGGTGGCTGAACAGGGAAATCATAGTTAACGAGAAATTAGAAAAATTTAACAAGGGAGATAATATTTCAGCCGATGAAACGGTTGAAGCGAATCGCGACATCAAGGCAGGCGATTTGTATTTGTTGAAAAAAAGCCGGGAGCAACGCGGCGATCCGGAGCTTTACGGCGAGAAGGAAGGGAGAGCGGTGGCTGAAACTTTGTTAAATATGCAGAATAATTTGCGCGCCACCGATATGGTATGCGAAATTATGTCGGAAAACAACATTAAGACTAAGCTGGAACTGGAGCAGAAAATTTTTGAGGATTATTTTGACCATTTTGACGGCTACAAGGAAAACACAACTGGAACACTGAAAGAAGTTGAGCATAACATTAAGGATGAAATCGCCAAAGCTTTGGAGCGCTATCGGAAAACAATAGAAAGCAGGCAGCTGGAAGGGCATGAATACAGTTTAGCGCACGGCAATTGCAATTTGGAAACTGTTATTTACACGGAAGACGGAAAAGCCCTGCTTTCCGACTGGAAGCGCGCCGGCACCACTCAGAACAAGGAGCTTTCTTTAGTCTATGACCTTGGTGAAATAATGGCTGACAAGCTGGAAAACACCGAATCTTTGCAAGGCACGGATGATTTTATAAAAGGCATAGAAAAAGAAGTAAAAGAGCATTATCGGCAAGACGACCCGGCGGCGGCCGAAGCGGTAATAAATTTGGCAAAGTTTCGCTCTTTCGCGATGTGCTTGAATAGTTTGGACGGAGAAAAGAAAGAATACGCCCTTAAGCAGTTGAGAGAGGCCATTGCTATGAGTGAAAAAATATAATTTTCGCGAATTGCGAAGACAAAATTTTTTTATCCCGTCCTTGCATTTTTTAGAGCTATCTGCTAATGTAAAGCTATTAAAACTAAATATCGCCTTTAACAAATTCTTTGGTTTTCAGGCGGCCAAAGAGCTTTCCCAAGCGATTGGGAAGGTTAGGAGTTATTTTTTTTATGGCTGAAGAAAAAACAATCGGCGAAACATCCAACCCCGCGGGGGCAAGCCCCATCGGGGCAAGCAATGAGGACTTTGCCGAATTATTGAAAAAAGACGATACCCGGATTCCCCAAGTCGGGGATATTGTCATTGGCGCCGTTTTATCCTCTTCCAAAGCGGAAGTGCGGCTGGATATCGGCGGCATAACCATCGGTGTTGTCCGCGGGCGCGAGCTTTACCATGAAGCGGATGAATACGCCAATCTTAAGCCCGGAGATGAAATTGAGGCCACCGTGGTAGAGGAAGAAAACGAGAACGGGGAGCTGGAGCTGTCTTTTAGGCGCGCCGGGGAAGAAAAGGCATGGAGTACGCTGTTTGACGCCTATGAAAACAAAAAAATCATTAAAGTTAAGATCACGGACGCCAATAAGGGCGGCTTGCTGGCGAGCTACAGGCAGATTTCGGGATTTTTGCCGGTATCGCAGTTGGCGCCGGAAAATTATCCGAGAGTAAGCGGCGGCGACAAAGGCAAGATTTTATCAAAGCTGAAATCGTATATCGGCAATGAATTTGAAGTCAAGGTCATGAATCTGGACAGGAAAGAAGAGAAGGTTATCGTGAGCGAGAAGGACGCCTGGCAGGAAAAACAGAAAGACGTAATCATCAAGCACAAAATCGGCAACGTGGTTGAGGGGGAAATCACCGCCATAACCGATTTCGGCGTTTTTGTGAGCTTCGGCGAAAATCTTGAAGGATTGATACATATCAGCGAGCTGGCCTGGCAGCGCATTGACGACCCGGCTGACTTGTTTAAAGTCGGCGATAAAATCAAGGCCGAGATTATTTCAATTGACGGCTCAAAAATTTTCTTGTCGGCGAAAAAATTGCTTGGCGACCCGTGGAAAGATGTGGCTAAAAAATACAAAGAAGGGCAAGTTGTCGCCGGGACTATTTTAAAAATCAACCCTTTCGGGCTGTTTGTGGAACTGGACAGTGATATCCACGGGCTGGCGCACATCACCCAGCTTGATCTGGCTCCGGGCCAGAAGATTAGCGACTGTTTTAAGCCGGGAGAAAAAAAAGAGTTCACGATCATATCAATTGAGCCGAAAGAGCATCGCCTGGGGCTGGTGGTGAAAAAAGAATCCGCCCAAGGCGGACAAGAAAAGGACGCGAAGAAGGCGGAAGAAAAACTTGGCGAGGGGAATCCGCCCAAGGCGGAGGAGAAAAAAACTGATGAAAAGAAAGTTGAAAAGCCCAAAAAGAAAGAAGAGCCCGGAGAAAAGGAAGCAAAGAAAAAGAAAGAAGTGAAAAGCAAAAAGGAAAGCGAGAAAGAGAAAAGCGAAGATAAGAAAAAAGAAAAAAGCAAGTAATAAAAAAGGATTATGCGCCATCGCATAATCCTTTTTAGATTTGCCAAATAGATTATTATGTTATATAATCAAAATGTAAAACTATGAAAAATCTAATTAAAAATTTTATAATTTTCTTTATAATTTTTCTGTTTATCGCGGCGCTGTTCAGCATGTACGGCGCGAGCGGGCAGAAAAGCGATAAAGTAGGCATAGAAACATTAATTTATCAAATTAACAACGAAGAAGTCGCCGGCATTGTCATAGAGGGAGATGAATTAAAAGTCGCGCTGAAAGACGGCAGGGAAGAAACGGTTAAAAAAGAGCCGGGCGAATCGCTGTCAGAACTGCTCAAGAATTTCAATGTTGAGCCGGCTAAAATCGCGAATCTTAAAATTGAAGTTAAAGACCAGTCCGGCCTTGATTTCTGGCTGGCCGCGACTCTGCCGTTTTTAATTCCCTTTTTGCTGATAGGCGTTTTTATATATTTTATGATGCGTTCGGTCCAAGGGGCTAATACGCGCGCGATGATGTTCGGCCAGTCGCAAGCCAGAGAAGCCGGCAAGGATAACAAAGACAAGGTTACATTTAAAGATGTGGCCGGCGTGAAGGAAGCCAAGGAAGAATTAAAGGAAGTGGTAGATTTTTTGAAGTATCCCAAAAAATTCACCGAACTGGGCGCCCGCATTCCCAAAGGCGTTTTGCTTTTAGGCAGTCCGGGCACGGGAAAAACATTGCTGGCGCGGGCAACCGCCGGCGAGGCGAACGTGCCCTTTTTCAGCATTTCCGGCTCGGAATTCGTTGAAATGTTCGTCGGAGTCGGAGCGAGCCGGGTTCGCGATTTGTTCAAGAAGGCAAAAAAAACCGCTCCCTGCATAATTTTTATTGATGAAATTGACGCTGTCGGCCGCAGGCGGGGATCCGGCTTGGGCGGTTCGCATGACGAGCGCGAGCAGACTTTAAACCAGATTTTAGTGGAGATGGACGGTTTTGAGCCGAATGCCAACGTAATAGTTATGGCCGCGACCAACCGGCCCGATGTGCTTGATCCCGCTTTGTTAAGGCCGGGCAGGTTTGATCGCCGCATAACCTTGGACGAGCCGGACATCGCGGACAGGGAAGCGATTCTAAAAGTTCACGCCAGAAAAAAACCCTTGGCGAAAGAAGTGAGCTTGCGCCGCGTTGCTGAAAGAACACCGGGTTTTAGCGGAGCCGATTTAGCCAACTTGCTTAACGAAGCCGCCATTTTGGCGGCGCGCCGCGACAAAAAAGTGATTGAGATGGACGAGCTTTACGAATCAATTGAAAGGGTGATGCTGGGGCCGGAGCGCAAAAGCAGGATTTTATCCGAAAAAGAAAAGAAAATCACCGCTTATCATGAAGCCGGCCATGCCATTGTCGCCCATAATTCTCCCCACACCGATCCGGTGCAGAAGATTTCCATTATCGCGCGCGGACAAGCCGCCGGCTATACCATAAAATTGCCGATTGAGGATAAGCATTTGCACACGAAATCCGAGTTTGTGGAGGAAATCGCCGTTCTTCTCGCCGGCTACCTGGCGGAACAGGAAGTTTTCGGCGAGATTACAACCGGAGCAACTTCGGATTTGCGCCGCGCCACCAGCTTGGCGCGAAAGTTAATAACTGATTTCGGCATGAGCGAAACTTTAGGCCCCCGAACTTTCGGCGACAAAGAAGAAATGATTTTTTTGGGGCGCGAAATCCATGAGCAAAGGGATTACAGCGAAAAAATCGCCGAACAGATAGACAAGGAGATTTCCGTTTTTATAGAGCAAGCGGTTCACCGGGCCAGGGGTATAATCAGGGCGAAGCGGGACGATCTGGAAAAGGTTGTCGCGGCGCTGATTAAAAAAGAGACATTGGAAAGGGAGGAATTTGAAAAGATTGTGGGCAAGAAGAAGAGTTGATTTTTACTTTTTAAAAAACAGCCAAGACAGAAATTATTCTTGGCTGTATTGACATAATCGGTTAAATATGCAATATTGTTATAAATGCTCTAAAAAGGGCTTTTTTTAGTTAGAGCAGTTCATTGTAAACCATTATATTAACCTTAAAAACAGAAAGGAGAACATTATGAGTAAAATAGCAATAATCGGAAGTGGAGTCGTTGGACAAGCCACAGGAAAAGGGCTTATTGCCAAAGGGCACGATGTCGTTTTTTGCGATATCAACCCTGACACTTTGGCAAAATTGAAAAATGAGGGACATTGTGTTTGCTTGCCTGATTCGCTTGCGAGAGAAGAAGTGGAAGCTTTTTTCTTAACAGTTTCTACCCCGACGGTTGATGGTAAAATTGAATTGAATTTTCTCAAATCTGCCGTTGCTAATTTAGGGGGGGGGCTTAAGGAGCGAACTGACGCCTATTGTCTAATTGTCGTAAGGAGCACTGTGCCGCCTGGGACTACAGAAGATGTCTTGATTCCAATTTTGGAAAAATATTCCGGCAAAAAAGCGGGCAAAGACTTCGGAGTTTGCATGAACCCGGAATATCTGCGGGAAGTTTCTAATGAAGAGGATTTTAAAAATCCGTGGATTCTCACTATCGGAGAATTGGATTGCAGATCCGGCGAGATGCTGGAAGAAATATGCAATCACAGCAGTTGCCCTATAGTCCATGTGTCTCTGAAAGAGGCTGAAATTCAAAAATACGCGCATAATCTCTTTAATGCCTGCAAAATCTCATTTTTCAACGAAATGAGAATGGTTTGCGAAGCAATTAATGTAGACGCCGATAAAGTTTTTGAATTAGTGGAAAAAAGCGCCGAAGCTTCATGGAATCCAAAATACGGGATTAGAGATTTTGGTCCTTATGGTGGAAGTTGTCTTCCCAAAGATACGACTGCTTTTTCTGCGTGGGCTAGGGATGAATTGAAAAATCCAATGCCTTTACTAAAAGCGATTATTAAAGTAAACGAAACCATAAAGGAAAAATATAATGGTTTGAAATAATTCATTAAGGGAGATAGCTTGATTAACAGGCTATCTCCCAAATTTTATTATCAATGTTTGAACAGTTAAACAATTATTTTCATATTCTTACTCCCTATTTTCCATTGGGTATTATTGGTATTTGGCGTTGGTTTATTTGGTCTATTAAAAAAATAATCGCCTCAGGGTATAAGCCAATCCAAGAAAATGGCTATATGGACACATTGTCAATTGTGGTTCCGGTATATAATGAAGATAGAGATATTTTTAAAAGAGCTTTAGAGTCTTGGAAAAATAATAACCCAGACGAAATTATTGCTGTGATAGATTACACTGATAAAACCTGCGTAGAAGAATTTAAAAAATTCCAAAATAAAAATAAAATTGGTAGACTTATTATTACAAAAAGGCCAGGCAAAAGAGAAGCTTTGTCAGACGGCATAAAAGCAGCTAAATATAATATTATTGCGCTTGTAGATAGTGACACTATTTGGGAACCGAATATAAAAAAAATTATGTTGGCTCCCTTTAAAGATCCTTCGGTAGGCGGAGTTGGGCCAAGACAAGATGTTCTAAGTATCAATACGCTTGCCCGCAAATTATTTAATATTCATATTGACCATAGATATTATGATGAAATGACATATCTTGCCACTGTCGCAAATGGTTTAACATGCATTTCCGGCAGAACGGCGATATATAGAGCAAGCGCCATTAAAAATTTATGCGATGATCTTGAAAATGAAACTTTTTTGGGCGCTAAGTGTATTAGTGGAGACGATAAATGTCTTACCAGACTAGTCCAGCAAGATGGATGGAAAGTTAGATATCAGGGCAATGCGCTTGTGCTTACTCCGGGCGCCCCCGATGTGCTTACTTTATTAAAACAGCAAATGAGATGGACGCGAAATACCTATAGATCCGACCTTAAATCTTTGACAAGTAAATGGATATGGAAAAGAGAGAAATTTTTGGCTTTTCATATGATTGATAGATTCACTCAACCGCTTACACTTATTCTTGGCCCCATTTATTTTGCGCTTTCCATTATTTGGGGGCACTGGCTGATAGCAGTTATATTATTTACATGGTGGCATTTTAGCCGTGGCATAAAATTATATCCTCATTTAAAACATCGTCCGGCAGATATTCTGATATTACCCGTTTACATCGCCACTACTTATCTATTGGCGGTTTTAAAAATTTATGCGATGGTTACAATTAGGCAACAAGGTTGGATAACAAGATGGGACAAAAGCCGTTTACAATCCAATGGAAGTCGTTTTTGGGGACTGTTAAAATCGTTTATGCCGTATACAGCTACTGCTTCAATATTATTATTATTAAGTTTTGGCGTAGTGAGCTATAAAAATGTCGTTGCCGACGATGCTCAAAATATAAGTACGATGAAAAACAGAAATGCCGTTGTTTCCGTTAATATTGCGAATAATGTTAATTTTAACGGTACAAGCGATATAGATATAGATACAGATAAATATAAACAGGATATTCTTAATAAATTAGAAAATGAACAATTTGGATATTATATAATTAAAAAAGGTGATACTTTATCAAAAATTGCTTGGCGATATAATGGTAATTTATCAGCAATCATTGAAGCGAATAAAGAAACCATTCCAAATCCTAACCACATAGAACTGGGGCAGTTAATTGTGATTCCTGTTTCAGAATTAAGAAACACACTTGAAAAAGATAAATTAGTTTTCCATATAGAGCCTGAAATTTTTTTTGATGAATCCGATAACACTGTTTATGTTAAAAGAGAAGGAAGTATAGTAACACTTTCAAAAATTTACAATATTTTAAATGATAAACAAATTATTGAAAAACTGGAAAATAAAGAATGGGTATTAAGAGCTAATCTTTTTATAGACAGAGATGTTTCTTTCGTATTGGATGGAGGTGAAGTATCATGGTTAAAGTTATTAAGCAACGAAAATAATTTTGTGGTTATTCGTTCTTATAATGGGAGAGTTTTAATAAAAAATACTAAAATAACTTCATGGGACGAAGATAAGCAAAAGCCAGATAGCAACCCCGAAGATGGGCGTAGTTTGATATTGGCAAAGCATGATGGCAGAATGGATGTTATAAATTCTGAATTAGCTTTTTTAGGGTACGGTTATTATGGAGCATATCTTCAAGGGCAACCTTTCGGTGGCTCATATGGTGTTTCGTGGAAAATTCCCAACGGTTCATTTAAGAACTATTTAATTACAGGCAATATAATAAACAGTAAATTTCATAATAATTATTTTGGAATTTATACATTTGGCGCTACAGGAATGATTTTTAGAAATAATGAATTTTATGATAATGTTCAGTATGGTTTTGATCCACACGATGATTCAAATAATTTCATTATAGAAGACAACATTTCTTATGATAATGGAAATCATGGGATAATTATTTCAAAAAGGTGTTTTAATAATATTTTTAGAAATAATACTTCTTATAATAATAAACTTCATGGTATAATGCTTGACAGGCAGTCAAATAATAATCTCATAGAGAATAATATTACTTACGGCAATATTGATGGTATCGCTATTTATGATTCTCACAATAATTTGATTAGAAATAACGAAATTAGAGAGAACGAAAGCGGTATTCGCGCCAATGTTAATTCTTCCGGAAATTACCTTGAGCAGAATAAAATTACAGCTAATGAAAACGGCATATTTCTCTACGATAACGCCGATAATAATTTTATTGTAAGTAATTTTATTAAAGATAATATAAAAGGAGTTTATATAAAAAATGTTGTTGGCAACTTGATTAAAGACAGTTTGAAAAATGGCTATAATAAAGAAGAAATTAAATTAAACGAGGCAAATGATAATCTTATTCAAAAAATACAATAAATTAATTTTACTTGTCGTTATTTTAATTTTGTTAATTATTTTGTCTAAAGAATTTTTAAGCAAATCAGAAGTTAAACAAGACTTACAAATAAATCATACCGAGCCCAAACAAATTATAGTTGATAATACAGAAGACATCGCGGCACTTGGCTACCCGGGACAGCGAAAAATAGCAGAAGACAAAAACGGCAATTTTTATGTTGCTTATCGCAAAAAATATGACGGCTACTATCAAATTTTTGTCGCTAAATTAAGCAAAGCGCAAGATAGCGAATGGATAATTTCGGGGACAAATAAACCGATTGCTTTCATAGAATCTGATCAACGAGTGCCGTCTATCGCGATAGATTCAAAGGACTTCCTTCATATTGTTTGGTATGGTTCTGATTTTCAAAATGAATCGAACAACAGACAAATAAAGTACTCGAAATCAACTGACGGCGGAAACACTTGGAATGAATGGAAAAACATCTCGCCGGTTTTTGGATATTCTAGCGATGATTACTGGCAAGAACACCCAAATATTTTTGTTGGAGATGATGACAAATTATATGTAGTGTGGGAAGGAAAAGATTCAGAAAATAAAAATCAGCAAGTCAAATTTATTAAATCTGTCGACGAAGGACAATCATGGGGTAAGTGGATTAACATTGGTATTTCGCCAAATAACTCTCAATCCCGCCCCAGCATTTTGCAAGACAACAAGGAAATGTTGCATGTGTTGATGTATTCCTCTTTGGGCGAGCCGATACAGCAAGTCTGGCGTTCTTATTCAAACGATGGTGGAAATAATTGGAGCGTTTGGCAAAATGTTTCTAATTCGTCTTTTGACGCTAGACATATTAGCGCTTGTGTTGATCGGAAAGGAGTTTTGCATGTTGTCTGGAGATCTAAAACAAGCAATAGCGACCAAACGCAAATACATTATTCGTATTTTGAAAATGGCAAATGGTCAAAATCTATTATTGTCGCCCCGTCAAATACCTATCAGTTTTTCCCAAGCATAGCAACAGATAAAAACAATATTCCGTATATTGTCTGGATGGAAAGTGAAAAAAAATATAATTTTTCGAAGGAACGACCAGAGGACGGCAAAATCTATTTTTCTTATTTAGTGGCAGAGAAATTTTTTAAAACAAAATTGGTAAGTTCAGGAGATTATAATTTTTACCCCAATTTTTCTAATTGGTATAAAGGAATAGGAAATCCACCTATAATTTATTCAAAAGGAGTTCAATTATTAGAGATTATATTTAATCAAGGAATTACAGAATGATTTTAGGATTTTGTGATTTTGTTGATTGAAAAATAAAAAAATAGTAAATTTAAAGTAAGGCGACAAGAAAAATTATGAAAAATCTTATTAAAATAACCTGTTTAATTATTTGCTTAGTAGTAGTGATTGGCTGGTTTTATTTTCCCGAAACCGCAGAAGCTCGCAGCGGTTGTTGCTCTTGGCACGGTGGAGTTTGCGGGTGTTCTTGTTGCGACGGCACATCATTGTCGGCAACATGCGCTCCTTACTATCCTTGGTGCTCCGGAGGTTATACACCAACCCCATCTTACCCATCATACAGCCCTCCGCCTGTTCCATCCTGCCCGTTTAGCTCTTATTACGATTCTATTTCTAAAAGTTGTTTGTGCAATTACGGCTATGTTGTTGGCAAAGATTTTTTAGGAAAAGAATCCTGTATATCCGGCAATAGTTATTGCAGTGACAAATACGGATACCATTCAAGTTATAATAGCTTAAATAAAATCTGCGAATGCGGTTATGGATATACAATGAGCGGCGGCAAGTGTATTTCGGAAGATGACTATTTAATTCAAAATAGCGCGCCTCATGCCCAGAATGCTGTAATTAATGCTGCTGCTGTTGAAAGAGAAAAATGGTTATTTAGCAAAAAGGATGATAATTTAATAAAAAAGATAGAGGGTAAAATATTATTACAGGTTGAAGAGAAAGGCGAGGGCTGGTATGTTTATCCAGACGATAAAAAGAAATATTATCTTGGCAGGCCGGCGGACGCATTCGACATAATGCGAAAACTGGGCTTAGGCGCAACGCATCAGTTTATAATCAGCCACACGATTTACCCCGACTATGTTTTGGGAAAAATATTATTAGATGTTGAACAAAACGGTGAAGCGTATTATATCTACCCCAAAGACAAAAAAGCGTATTATCTCGGCCGGCCCGCAGACGCATTTAGGATTATGCGGGAATTAGGATTAGGGATTACGAATAGCGATGTTAGGAAGATAGAGGTAGGGGATGTTAAATAAAAGCAGTATTTTGCCGTCTGATTATTGCAATATTCACAAAAACAAAGATCCACATTCTGGAAAGTATGGGATATTTTATAAATTGGAAATTAAAGGGCAGTACAAAGTCTTAAACCATTCTGAAATTAAAAGGTCTTGCAGATTATTATAATCGTAACGGCTCCACACCCTTACTTCTCGGGACCATGGAGCCGACGGAGCAAAAAAATAATAATTTTTTGATCGTAGAAATTAAATGATTTATATGATTTTTTGTATTGTATAAAATATTATGTTATAATATTAACAGTTAATTATTAAATTAAAGGAGGAAAAAAATATGACTCTATACCGTAAAATTTTAAAACAAGCCATGGAAATCGCCTGGCGCCATAAATATTTATGGTTTTTCGGCCTATTCGCTTCTTTGCTCGGCAACGCGGTTGAATACGAGGCGCTGTCTCAAATTTTAAGCGGCGGCGCTCCGCGGAATTTTTTTCCGAATTTGCAAAAAATTATTGAAACCGGCGTTTTCAGCGGCGAAACTTTAACCAATATCGGAAAAATTATGTCCGAGGATCCGTTTTCGCTTTTCGCGCTGTTAGCCGTTGGGTTGTTGATGCTTATTTTATTCGCGTATTTAATTTGGCTGGCGGTAGTGTCGCAAGCCGCTTTAATCAACAGTTCGGCTGATATTATGGCCGGCAAAAAGCTTAAAGCCATGAGCATCCAAAGCGGCGTGGCAAGCGGCATGAAAAATTTTTGGCCGGTATTCGGCTTGAATATTTTGATAAAAGCTGTTATATTCATAATCTTTTCTTTGCTTAGCTTGCCTATTATTTTGGCGGCCGGCGGGATTGGCGCGGCAACGGCTAATTTTATTTATTTGATTTTATTTTTAATTCTCGTGCCTCTCGCGCTCGGCTTTGCTTTAATGATAAAATATTCAATGGCTTATGTCGTGATCCGCGGCAGCGGCTTTTTGGAATCAGTCAAGCAGGGGTGGCGGCTGTTTATTAAAAATTGGCTGGTTAGTTTGGAAATGGCAATAATTTTATTTTTTGTTAATTTGTTTGTCGGGCTAACTTTAAGCTTGGTTATTTTAACATTAGCGATGCCTTTCGCGCTATTGGCGATATTTTCTTTCAAGCTGGCTTCAATTTTTGTTTTTTGGCTGGTTGTGGTTACGGCCATTGCCGCTATTTTAGCTCTCATTATTCTTACGGGTTCGGCGCTTGCCGTTTTTCAAATATCATCCTGGACCGGATTATTCATTGAGCTTGTGGGCAAGGGCGGTTCCAGCAAGATAGTAAGATTGATGAGCAGGATTATATAACAATTCGTAATTTGAAATTAAAAATAAAGAAGGCATCGCCCTTCTTTATTTATTTTGGATATTTTGGTATGATATATTTATGCAGGACGATAATAAATCAACACAATCAATTGAAGACTTAATTGCTTCATCAAGAGGCGAATTTAAAGGCGATGAAAACGCGCAGACTAAATTCGCAGAGAAGCAGGAAGAAATCAAATTAAAAGATATAGAGCGATTTACCGGGCAAAAAGCGGCCAAATCAGGCATTCCCTATATCAATTTGATCGGCTTTGCCGTTAGCCCTGAAGCCTTGTCGCTTATTAAGGAGGAAGACGCCAAAAAGCTTTCCGTTGTTTGTTTTTATTATGACGGAAAAAATATACGTCTAGCCGCGACAAAACCTCATAATGAAGAAATCCAGGCGCTGTTCAGCCAAATGAAGCAAAAATATTTTTGCCAAGGCGCTGTTTATTTAATTTCCGACCATAGCTTGGAATTCGCTTTAAAGCTTTATCAAGCGCTGCCTATGCTTAAAGAAGCGATAAAAGGCGTTAAGATTAATGATGAAGAGCTGAATAAATACAGCGACCGGCTTTCCAGCCTTAAAGATTTGCAGGAGCAGATCAACAAAGTTCAGGTTACTGAAATGGTGGTAATGGTTATGGCGGCGGCGATTAAGTCGCGCGCTTCGGACATTCATATTGAAGGGGAAGAAAAGGAGATAAAGATAAGATTCAGGATTGACGGCGTATTGCATGACGCCGCTGTTTTAAACAAGGAGGTTTGGAAAAGGTTTATTTCCCGCATAAAAGTTTTGGCCGGAGTAAAAATTAATATTTCCGACAAGCCGCAAGACGGCCGCGTGTCAATTTATTTAAAAGACGACAGAGTGGATATTAGGGCGTCGTTTTTGCCGACGGCATTCGGCGAAAGCGTGGTAATGCGGCTGCTGCGCTCCAGCGCCGCCGGTTTGGAATTTGAAGATTTGGGCATTCGCGGACAGGCCTTTGAACAGCTTAAACGGGAGGTAGAGCGCCCTAACGGCATGATTATCACCACCGGTCCGACCGGTTCGGGCAAAACAACGACTCTTTACGCGATTTTAAAGAAATTAAACAATCCTGAAACCAAGATAATAACCATTGAAGATCCGATTGAATATCAACTGCAGGGCGTGAACCAATCGCAGACCAGCGATAAATACACTTTCGCCCAAGGGCTCCGCTCTATCGTGCGCCAGGACCCCGATATAATTATGGTCGGAGAGATACGGGATCTGGACACCGCGGAAATATCAATTCAGGCGTCCTTGACCGGCCATTTGGTTTTGTCAACCATCCACACCAATGACGCCGCCGGCACCGTGCCGAGGTTTTTATCAATGGGCGTTAAGCCGTTTTTGCTAGCGCCGGCTCTTAACGCCATGCTTGGCCAAAGATTAGTAAGGCGAATTTGCGAGAAATGCAAGAAGGAAATCAAGCTTGGCGAAGAGGTTATGGAAAAAGTAAAGAAAATTCTAAATGCTTTGCCCGCGGAAAATAAAAAGAAAATTGATTTTAATAATTTGAAATTTTATAAAAGCGAGGGGTGCGAAGAATGCCAAGGCATCGGCTACCAAGGCCGAATCGGAATCTATGAAATAATGGCAATGGACAGCGAAGTTGAAAAATTGATTTTGTCAGGCAATGTGAGCGAGTATGATATGCGGGAGATAGCCGCCAAGAACGGCATGGTTACCATGGCGCAGGACGGCTTGCTCAAAGCCCTTGACGGTATTACCAGTGTTGACGAGGTGTTTAGGGTGGCGGAGTAAAAAATAATTTAAAATTAAAAAATCAAAATTAAAAATTATGGAATGAAAATTTTTATTAAAAAATTTTCATAGGATAATTTTACCATAATTTTGCGCCATTATATAATATTATGTTGAATAAAAAGTTTATCCAAAAGTTAAAGAAGGATTACCAAAAGCGGGAAAGCGAAAGGCGGCAGATTATCAGCCTGTCTAATATTGTTCTGCACGATTCAAAACGGGTGATTTTCGCTTTGCATCGCGATGATATAAAAAACAGCGAAGCGCAACTGAAAGAAATAGAAAAAACGCTGCAAAATTTGGGAAAAAAATTCGGTTATAATCGCTTGGCCGAAGAAGGCGCTTACAAAGCCGGAGTTGAAGAGTATGTTGAGGCGAAAATGTTTTATTTGTTCAGAAAAGGCAAGAAGCTGGACGAAATAAAAGAAGCCAATCTTGGCTATGACAGCTATTTGGGCGGCATCTGCGATACGACCGGCGAGATGGTGCGGTTCGCCATCAATCAGGCGGCTGGAGGAAAATTCAAAGAAGTTGAAAAGATAAAAGAAGCCATCAACGGCATTTTAGCCGAGTTGGTTGAGTTTGATATGACCGGCTATTTGCGCACCAAATACGATCAGGCAAAAACCAATTTAAGAAAGATTGAGCAGATTGATTATGAAATAAAGATTAGGAGAAATTAAGATCATGTCTAAAAATTATTTCCATGCCGTCGCGACTTTAATCGGCACCATAATCGGTGTCGGCATATTTGCCATTCCTTATGTCATTAGTAAATCGGGAATTATTTTGCTTTTTGTTTATTTGCCGCTGTTAGGCATAGTTCAATATTTTTTGCATAAACTTTACGCCGAAATTATTCTGTCAACCAAAGAAAGGCACAGGCTTCCCGGCTACGCTGAAAAATATTTTGGCAAAAGCGGCAAAAAAATAACCTTAGTATTGGTTTTAATTGGCAATTACGGCGGTTTGCTCGCTTATATTATTGTCGGAGGAATTTTTCTGCAGCAGCTGCTGGGCCCTTATTTTGGCGGAAATGTTTTTTTTTATTCCACAGCCCTATTTATTTTGGAAGCCGCGGCAGTCTTGATGGGGATGAAGCTTTTGGCTTCGGCGGAATTAATAATGGTCGGCTTATTGCTTCTGATGGTTGCTCTTATAACTTGGCGCGGCTGGGGTTATGTTAATTTGGACAATTACAGCTTAATTGATTGGAGCAATGTTTTTTTGCCTTACGGCCCGATTTTTTTCGCGGTTGGAGGCGAAGCCGCCATACCCTCGGTATGCAGATTGCTGGCGCGGCAAAAAGAAAAAATAAAAAGCGCGATATGCTGGGGAACATTTATTCCCGTTGCGGTTATGCTTTTTTTTACTGTTCTGGCTGTGGGGATTACCGGAAACAATACTACACCCGATACTTTAGCCGGTTTAAATTCAATCATCGGAAATGGCGTGGTGGTTTTCGCCTTGATCTTCGGCTTGCTGGCGATTATAACTTCTTTTTTAGTGCTCGCTCAGGCCGTTAAAGAGGTTTATTGGTGGGATTTGGGCATGAATAAAAAACTTGCCTGGGGCCTGTCATGCATTGTGCCGTATTTTTTGTATTTAATCGGTTTTCAGAATTTAATTAAAGTTATAAGCTTGACAGGAGCTGTAGTTGGAGGCGTATTAGGCATTGTTGTTATTTGCTTGGTTTTTAAGGTGAAGAGGAAAAAAGAACTTGCGCCGATTATAAGCAATAATTTAAGCAAGCCGTTTGCTTATTTTTTATCTTTATTGTTTATTTTAGGGTTGATTTATGAAATTTGGGCGGTGTTAAGATGATTTATGAAAATAGCCATTATTTCCGACATTCACGATAATTTGATAAATTTAAAAAAGTGCTTGAATTGGTGCGAGGAGAATAATATTGAAGAATTGATTTGCTGCGGCGATGTAACCAATAGCGAGACTCTGGAATTTTTATCGCGAAATTTTACAGGCAAAGTTCATTTGGTCAAAGGCAATATGGAAATTTATGGCGAAAAAGAAGTTGAACGGTACGGCAATATAAAATATTACGGCAGGGTCGGCAGGGCGGAGATTAATGGCAAGAATGTCGGCATTTGCCATGAGCCGTTTTTGATTAAAAAAATTTTGGAACAAGGGGAATGCGATATTATTTTTTACGGCCATACGCACGCGCCGTGGACAGAGAAGCAAGATAGTATTACAACGGTTAATCCTGGTACCTTGGGCGCCGTATTTCAGAAAGCGACATTCGCGGCATGGGACAGTGAGAGCGGGGCGTTGGAGTTAAAAGTATTGGAAATCATATAATAAGAGCGTTGAATAACTCACTTCTGTCATTCCCGCCCGCTTCGCCGGAGCTTCAGCGAGGCGAGCGAAAGCGGGAATCCAGGTGTAAACCGCAGGAATAATAATTCGGATAAAACATTATCAGCGATAAAAACGATTA
This sequence comes from bacterium, assembly GCA_030693295.1. GTDB lineage: Bacteria > Patescibacteriota > Patescibacteriia > Patescibacteriales > VMTK01 > JAHIME01. The sequence goes on along the minus strand of JAUYAT010000016.1, from coordinate 7,215 downwards.
ACAATAATTCACATTTTTACTTCTCGCTCCTGGATTCCCAGTCAAGCTGGGAATGACAATAGAGAAGGCAAATTTAATTATTCAATAGTCTTATTAATATGAAAAGGATTGGGTTATGCAAGTATTTATTAATTTTGTTATTTTGTATTTTAATTTGTACACTATGAGCAAAATAAAACAAATCGCAATTGAAGCGGTGAAAAAGTCCGGGAAAATGCTGATTTTAAGATACAAGCGTTTTGACCGCGCCGATGTGATGTTGAAAGCTCGGCATGAAATATTAACCAAAGCCGATTTGGCGTCCGAAAAAATTATCATCGGCGAGATAAGAAAAAATTTTCCCGAGCATAATATAATATCCGAAGAAGCCGGAAGCAGTAAAAAAATTTCCGACTACACTTGGATAATTGATCCGATTGACGGTACGACTAATTTTTCAATGCATAATCCTTTATGGTCTATTTCCATTGCTGTCGCGAAAAACAATAATGATAAATTGGAGATTGTCGCCGGAATTGTTTACGCGCCAATGCTCGATGAACTGTATGTTGCCGAATATGGCAAAGGCGCTTATTTAAACGGCAAAAAAATAAAAGTTTCCAAAATAAATAAAGGCAAGGTATTAAATATTTTTTGCAACGGCAAAAGGCCGGCTGGTATTAAAAAAGCTATAGAATATTACCGTAAACAAAAATTGGCCGGATTTGACTGCCGCCAGTTTGGCTCGGCCGCGATTGAGTTGTCTTATTTAGCATGCGGCCGGGTTGAATCATTCGTTGCTCCCATGGCGAATGATTGGGATGTCGCGGCCGGCGCGTTGCTGGTCCGCGAAGCAGGCGGAGTTGTTACGGATTTTGCCGGCAAAGAGTGGCGAATAGGCAGCGGAGATGTCGCGGCGAGCAACGGATTGGCGCATCAAAATATTTTAAATATTTTACAAACGATTTAGCCGCAATTTAAAATGATAATTCAAAATGTAAAAATAAAAAGAAAAATATCAAACATTTTGAATTTTAAATTATTATTTCGCATTTTAATTTTCGCATTTTGTATTTTATTATTAACCGCCTGCGTTAAACAAGGCGATAAATATATGAAGCAATATGAAAATATCCGCCAGCCGGCTGTTGCTGGGCAATTTTATCCGGCTGACGCCAGCGAATTAAAAAATAAAATTGAGAAATATTTGCGGGAAGCTACCTCACACTCCGCCTTCGCCGAGGCTTCGGCGGACAGGCAACCCTCTCCTTCGCAAGGAGAGGGGGCTACATCCCCCCTAACCCCCCTTGCGAGGGGTGGCGGAGTTAAAGCGATTATGTCGCCGCATGCCGGCTATGATTTTAGCGCGCCGGTGGCGGCTTACGCTTATAAACAATTACAGGGCAGAAAAATTCATACGGCGGTAATAATCTGCAATTCGCATTCAAGTTATTTTGACGGCATTGCCGTTGACGATTCAGACGGTTGGCAGACGCCCTTGGGATTAGTTGAGGTTGACAAGGATTTGGCAGACAAGCTTGTTAAAGCTGATGACGCGATTAAATATAACAGCGGGGCGCATAAAACAGACCATGTTTTAGAGGTGCAATTGCCGTTTTTGCAGACGGTTTTAAGCGGCGAATTTAAAATCGTTCCCATATTGTTCGGCAATACCCGTAATGATGATTATAAAAAATTGGCCAAGGCATTGGCGGATAATTTAGGCAAGGATGATATTGTCGTTATCTCCAGCGATATGTCGCATTACCCGAGCTACAGGGATGCAAATGAAATTGACAGAGAAACTTTGGAGATAATCAAAACCGGCGATATCGCCGAATTAGAAAATCATATTAAAGAAACAGAAAATCAGGACATACCCGATGAGCAGACTTTGCTTTGCGGAATTGACGGAGTTAAAACCGCGATGGAATTGTATAATTTGTTGGGTTGGGATAAAATTGAAATTTTAAAATACGCCAATAGCGGCGATGTTCCGATTGGAGGCAGAGACAGCGTGGTGGGGTATGGGGCGGTTGTATTTACGCAAAATCAAAATGTAAAAATCAAAAATCAAAATGACAATGCAAAAATTAAAATCGATTTTGCTGTATTAAATTCGGAACAAAAAGAACAATTAATCAAAATTGCAAGAATCGCGGTAGAAACTTATATTGAAGAGGGGAAAATAGCTGAATTTAATATTAATGATGAAAGATTGAATTGGAAAGAAGGGGCTTTTGTTACTTTGCGCAATAGCGGAAAACTGCGCGGCTGCATCGGCCGGATCGAGCCGAGCGACAAGCCGCTACGGCAAGTTGTGCGCGACATGGCGATTGCCGCGGCAACCGAAGATGATCGCTTCAATCCGGTAAATAAAGGCGAATTGGATAAAATTGATTATGAAATTACCGTTTTGTCCGCGCCGGAAAAGATTGATAATTGGCAGGATATTGAATTAGGCAAGCATGGCGTAATCGCGCAAAAAGGTTTTCAGGGAGGAGTCTTTTTGCCGCAAGTCGCCGCCGAAACCGGCTGGAGCAAAGAGGAATTTTTATCACAGCTCTGCTTCCAGAAAGCCGGCTTGGCGCCGGATTGCTATAAAGATAAGGATGTGGAATTGAAAGTATTTACAGCGCAGGTGTTTGGCGACCGCTGAATTAACGCTGATTAATACCCGCCCGCCTTGACTTCGCAGTTGGCTATTATAATTCAGTATTATAGAAAGTTTTGCTGGAAATATTTTGCTAAAATTAAAACGGTCAAGGCGAAGTCGGGCGCGGCGCTGATATTCCGCTGATTTATAAAATTTTCACAATATTTTCGCCAAGTATTGCCCCGTGTAGCTGTTTTTAATTTTTGCCACATCTTGCGGCGTGCCGACCGCAACCACTTCTCCGCCCTTGTCCCCGCCTTCGGGGCCCAGGTCAATAATCCAGTCAACGGATTTTATCACATCCAGGTTATGCTCAATAATTAAAACCGTGTTGCCTTTATCAACCAGCTGATTGAGTACTTGCAGCAATCTTTTAATGTCGTCAAAATGCAGGCCGGTTGTCGGCTCGTCCAAAATATATAGAGTTTTGCCGGTTGCCCGGCGCGCCAGTTCGGTCGCCAGCTTAACTCTCTGCGCTTCTCCGCCGGAAAGCGTGGTGGCGCTTTGGCCCAGCTTAATGTAGCCAAGGCCGACTTCGTGAAGCGTTGCCAGCTTCTGATGAATCGCCGGAATGTTTTTAAAAAAATTCATCGCTTCCTCAACGGTCATATTCAGGCAATCGGAAATGTTTTTCCCCGCCCCGTCATGGCGGTGGCCCTTGTAATAAATTTCCAGCGCTTCCTGGTTGTAGCGCTTGCCGTGGCAGACATCGCATTCAACATAAATATCCGGCAGAAACTGCATTTCAATTCTCACCATCCCGTCGCCGGCGCAGGCTTCGCATCTGCCGCCGACAACATTAAAGGAAAAGCGCCCGGCTTTATAGCCCTTGATTTTCGCTTCAGGCAGTTCGGCAAATAATTCGCGCATAGGCGTAAACGCGCCGGTGTAAGTCGCCGGATTGGAGCGAGGGGTGCGGCCGATCGGCGACTGGTCAATATTAATCACTTTGTCAATAAATCCGAGGCCTTCAATCGCTTTATGCGCGCCCGGCTCTGTTTTGGCGCGGTAGAATTTCTTGTTCAAAGCGTTGGCCAGGATGTCGGTCATCAGGGTTGACTTGCCCGAGCCGGACACGCCGGTAATGGCGATGAATGTTCCCAAGGGGAATTCAACATCAATATTTTTTAAATTATGCTCGCTCGCGCCGATTATTTTTAATTTTTTGCCGTTAGCTTGGCGGTATTTTTTCGGCGTCGGTATTGATTTTTTGCCGGTTAAATATTGGCCGGTTAAGGACTTGGCGGATTTTTTTATCTGCGCCGGAGTTCCGACTGCGACAATTTCTCCGCCGCGCTCCCCGGCTCCGGGCCCGACATCAATTATATAATCGGCCGCCAGCATTGTCGCTTCATCATGCTCCACGGTCAGAACCGTGTTGCCCAAATCGCGCAATTTTTTCAAAGTTTCAATCAGCTTGCGATTGTCCCTTTGGTGCAGGCCGATTGACGGCTCGTCCAAAATATAAATAACGCCCATTAAAGCCGAGCCGATTTGGGTTGCCAGCCGAATGCGCTGGGCCTCTCCGCCCGACAAAGTGTTGGCGGCCCGGGCAAGGGTTAAATAGTCAAGCCCGACATTGGACAGGAAATTCAGGCGCGCGCCGATTTCCTTGATTATCAAGCTGGAAATTTTTTTTTCGCGGGCGGACAGTTTGTTTGATTTTTCCAAATCGCTGAAAAATTCTTTTGCCCTGTCTATCGTCTTGCCGGAAACATCATAAATTGAATGTTCGGCGATTTTTACCGCCAGCATTTCCGGCTTAAGCCGCCTGCCTTGGCAGGCCGGGCAGACAAGCACGCGCATATACTGTTCAATTTCTTTCCTTATATAATCGGACTCGGTTTGCCGGTAGCGGCGCTCAAGATTCAGTATCACTCCTTCAAATTCCGTTGTTAATTCCCCGCTGAACCGGTCGCTTTCATATTCAACATTGTAGCTTCTGCCCCCGGCGCCGTATAAGACGATGTCCAATTGTTTTTTTGTCAAATCTTTTACCGGAGTATTCAAGTCAAAGTTATGCTTTTGCGCCACGGTTCCCAGAATGCGCAGCAGCCAGGTTTGCCCTCCGGAGGGAGTATGCGCCCATGGCCTGATCGCGCCCTGGGCTATCGTCAGATTAGGATTCAATATTAAATCCGGGTCAACTTCCAGTTTCGTGCCCAAACCCGAACATTCGGGACAGGCGCCGTGGGGGGAGTTAAAGGAAAAGTTGCGCGGTTCCAGTTCGGGCAGATGAATGCCGCAATCCGGGCAGGCGAATAGCTTGGAATATGTTTTTTCCGGCGCCATGGGCGATGCGCGCATCGCCCCTACAGGTTCAGGGGATATAATTACCAAGCCGTTGGACAAATCCAGCGCTTTTTCCACGGCTTCGGTTAAGCGCGCCATGTCGTCTTTGTTTTTCGTTATAATCACCCGATCTATCACTATGTCAACATTATGCCTTTTATGCTTATCAACTTTCATATCTTCAATTTCTTCCAACGGGTAAATATTATTATCATACCTTACCCGGCTGTAGCCGGCTTTGGCAATGCCCTGCAAGATATTTTTATGTTCGCCCTTCTTGTCTTTTATAATCGGCGAAAGTATGGCAATGTTTCGGCCGATATAAGACTTTATAACCCGATTGACGATTTCATCAATGGTATAGGGTTTGACTTTCCGGCCGCATTTCGGGCAATGCGGAATGCCGACGCGCGCGTAAAGCAGGCGCAGGTAATCGTAAATTTCCGTTACCGTGCCGACGGTGGAGCGGGGATTATGCGAAGTTGATTTTTGGTCAATGGAAATGGCCGGAGACAGCCCTTCAATTGAGTCAACATCCGGCTTGTCCATCAACCCGACAAACTGGCGGGCGTAAGCGGAAAGCGACTCAACATAGCGGCGCTGGCCCTCGGCGTAAATCGTGTCAAAGGCCAATGACGATTTTCCCGAGCCGGACAGTCCGGTAATCACCACGAATTTATCGCGCGGAATTTCAACGTCAATGTTTTTTAAATTATGCACCCGCGCGCCTTTGATTTTTATTGAGTTAAGCATATAGTAATTTCAATGCGGTTTATTATAAAGCAAAATTTAGATTTTGGCAAGGATAAAAAAGAATTCTGAAAATAAACCCCGCCCCAGTTTTAATAAACTGGGGCGGGGGTTAACTTTATCGCTATTTGCCCAATTCTTTTTTAAACCAATCCACCCAGGGAATCTTCACGGGATTAACTTTATTAAGCATGCCTAAATAATAAGTAGTCCAGGACCCTAATTGCAGCATCTCAAACGCCTGCGCCAATTTTGTTTTGCCTGTAAGGTTATGGCTCAACACTTCTATGCCGTTCTTTTTTATCACCTCTTTTGTCAATCGGCTTCGTTTTTGCACGCGGGGATGATATAATTCCGAATCAAAAAAGAGGAAGACTAAATCTTTTTTATTGTTTTTCGGGTTAGCCAGCCCTTCCATGGCAAAATGGTTTAAATCGGGCAAAGCCAGATAAGTGGCGAAATGCTTGCTGTTTTCGCAAAACTGGTTGCGCATGGCGCGAACATTGCCGATTAAAAATTCAGCCGCGGCCAAAACAATCTGTTTGCCCGGCAGTTTCAGCGCCAATTGTTTGGCGGCGTTGCTCCTTGAATTAACCGCCGGTCTTAATTCGCGGTCCCAGATTTCCAAACTGGCGATCACATTCTCCGCTTCTCCGACATCAATCTTGAACAGCCCCGCCTTGGCCATCATCACGGCCATGCCGAAAATTGAATAGCCAAGCCCCAATCTGGGCTGGCCCGAAGGATTGTGCTCCGGCTTGAAAATATAGCCCGGGATATTATCTTTAATCATTATTTTTTCCAGCTTGTTTTTCGCGCCGTGCGAAGTAATGGCCATTATTTTCGCTCCGCGCTTTTTCGCTTCTCCGTAAGCGCTCAGCGGCTCCTCGGTTGTTCCCGAATAGGAAGAAACAACATACAATGTTTTATCATTGACATGAGCCGGCACGCCGTAGCCCGGAGTAATGCTGATCGGGACTTTAATCTCGTTGCTAAAAACAGATTTAACAATGCCGGCGCCGATGTTGGAGCCGCCCATGCCGTTAACCACCGCCTGCGTTACTTTGCCGTACTCGGCGGGAATTTTAATCAAGCGGGCTTCATGCAAAACCTGCCTTATTTGAAACGGCAAAGCGGAAATAGATTCAGCCACCCGTCCGCTGTCCAATTTTTTAATTTTATTGATATTGTCCAGATTCATAACTTTATTATAGTATAGATTTAATTAAATTTCAATCTAAAGGCCTTTTTTATTTGACTTTGGCCGTATTTTTTGCTAATTTATAATCAATAATTAAAATATGGCAAAAAAACAAAATAAATCAATTGTAATTTTTAATAATCAATCTGTGCGGCGCGAATGGGATGAAAAAGAAGAAAAATGGTATTTTTCAGTAGTGGATATTATTCAGGCGTTAATTCAGCAAGCCGATTATCAAACAGCCAGAAAGTATTGGAATAAGCTTAAAGAAAGGCTTAAAAAAGAGGGAAATGAGTCGGTGTCAAATTGTCACCAACTGAAATTTGAGGCGGCGGAC
>JAUYAT010000003.1 GCA_030693295.1 bacterium | reverse complement strand
AATATTAATTTTATTTTTATGTTTTCCATTTTACAAAATCAGCCCCTTGCTTTAAACAAAGGGCTGAACAAACTAAGTTAAATTTTTGCAAAAAATAAGTAAAAGCATAAAATTCCTCTCTTTGATCGGCTTTAATATATTTAATCTATTTTTTTCCACCATCCATCTTTCCAATGATCCCATTTAGCGGATAAACGGTAAGACCAAATGTGATTCAATTTCTCAAATTCAATAGCTTCCTTCCCATCTAAACTGCCGCTTTGCCCGTAAGGCGCTACTGGAATCTCTAAAGTAATTATTGCTTCTTGGGGCAAAGCGTTAATGTCCAATTCTGGTAAAGATAATTCTCCCCTAATATAAAACCAATTTTGATCTTTTCGTTTAGAATTAGAATTTTTGTCTATTATCCAGTGAATCGCCATAGTTTTAATGTCCGCGCCTTGGCTAAGGTCATTGTTCTTCTTGCCGGAAGCTTCCTGATAAAGCCAAAGGTTCTTAACTTTCTTAAAATTTACTTTATCTTTTACTAATTGATCGGCAATCTTAATATATAACAATGCTGATTTATCTAAATTTTCTTCTTGATATTTATCCGGTAATTCAAAACTGCCGGAAATAGTAAAGCTTGTTTTGTTTCCTAAATGCTTGCCCGGATGATCAAAAGCCCAGTGAATTTTCATGCTTTTAATGCTAAAAGATTTCATTGCTTCCGGAACTATTTTGAAAATTACTGAATCCGCGCCATTATTTCCGCTATCATCAGTAGCGCCTACCTTCAAAGCATGCTCTGTTTCACCTGAATATTTACCCAAGTCAATGGCATTTTTAGAATATTCAATTTCATCTAAATAAACTTTTGCTTCCGGTTCAGAGTCGCAAATATCATTAATTGTATAAGCTATTAAAATTGATCCTTGAGTATTTAAATAAATAATTTCTTCAGGTGAAGTAATTTCAACTTCCGGCAATATAGTATCTTGAACAGTAATATCTAAAACATCGCCGGAGCTAAGCCGGCCATCACTAACAGTTAAGGTTACTTGATACCGGCCTAAGGGCAGAAAAACATTTAATACTTCATCGGTTCCTAAAATATTTCCATCTTCATCAGACCAACTGTAAGTTAAGGAAGCGCTTTCTGGATCATAAGAAGCGGTTCCATCTAAAGTAATATTTGCTCCTCCAAAAGTGTTCGCCTCAATAATATAGTTATCATCCGGCTCTTCAGTCAAAGGTTTTGGCTGGATTTCTGCTTGTATTTCAGCATCTGGGATTGGAGCCGCGTTAATTTCAGTTTCCGTTGATTGAATTTGGTAGGGCTGATCTGGAATCTCACTAATCGGAATATTTTTAGCTAAAACAATAGTTTGGCCATTCGCTGCCACTTCAAGACTATAAGTATCTGTTGGTAAAGCATCTGGTTCTGGGACTACCTGAATTAAATAATTGCCTATTTTCCTTTCTGGAATGGCAACAACATCTTCAATATCTCCGTCTCCGTCAACGTCGCGAATTATATAAGACATTCCATTTACCTCTCGCGTGTATCCATCTTCAGTGAGTAAAGTATTTGTCACATCTACTGTTTGTCCGTCGGGATCAACCACAATCAAATTAACTGGTGATTTGACTATAATTTCCATTGCTAACTTAAATTCCGCCACCCTTCCATAATCATAAACTTTAAGAAATTGGTTTATCCCGTTCGATTTTATAGTCAGAAGTTCTTCGGTTTCAGAATTATAATAAGCTGGCGTAACAGCGCCTGTAAAGCCGCTAGCATGTATAGTATTGAATTCTTTACCTTCATAGGTGAAAGGCCCAATATACATAGCTACATGATCTGCAATATTATCATTCACCTTTTTTGATGCGTCACATTTACCTGTTTTGGTAACACAAACATCAAAGAAAAATAAATCACCAACTTTCAATTTATCTTTTTCTATTCTTCCGGTGTTACCCCTATATTGACCATCAGCGCCTTCGTAATACAAAGGACACTTTTTCTCATTAACGCATGTCTCCCATGTAATTGTTTCTCCTCCTGAATAAGTTCGATTATACGACCAAAAATTCAACCCAGAACAATCAATGCCCTTTCCAAAATCTATTTTCTTTAATATCGGATTATAATAATTATATCCTTGCTCCAAAACTTCTTGAGATGTGGCAAATCTATTGATTCCGTAATAATAACCCTTGCCTCCCCATAGATAATCAGCTCCTATAACCTCCTTTGTAAGTTCCGCTACTTGTTTATAAACCAGAGGAACGCCCGGCGCATCGGTGCAAATATCATCAATTATCCAGTAATTTCCCCAATCATGTACTATAACATAAGCCATGCCAGGCGCGCTAACAGTTAACCGAGTGAATGTTCCAGTTAAATTACCACTAGCCCAGCCACTGGTGGCAATTAGGTTGTCATTGGGATCATAAGCATCAATGGTTAGCCCGGAATAAGTGCTGGTCAAGAGGCTAAAGTAACTAGCCGTTCCCTCTGTAAAGTCAATTCGCCCTTGGTCTCCGGTTACCCCAAGCCAGGCGACAAAGTAGCCGTTAACTACATAGTCGCCGTAGTTGTATTGCGGATTAGTAAGGGACCGGGCGTTGTAATTTCCGGTCCTTACATCACCATAAAACCAATTTAACCCCAAAGTGGTAGTAAATTGCACTCCGGGTATCTGGCTGACAATTTGGGCTCCATCAACCCCTTCTTCAAAATCTATAAACCCATAGCCAGCTGGACAAGAATTAGCGGTCACGCCGGTTTCCACTGTAGCCGAAGCAGGTGATACTTTACCAAAAATCAACAAACATACTGTAATCAATATTGAATTTAATATAAATTTCTTTTTCATATTTTTGGCTTCTTTTTTTTGAATTAATTTTTACTTTGCCTAAATTTTTAGTAAACCTTAAAAAACCCAACCTTCTTATTTAATAAATTTAAAAGTAGAAAGGATTTGATTAAATAATTGAACGCACTCATCTCTTCCTTCTTTTCCCGCCAAGACTTCCTTCTCACAATTCAAAGAAAAATAATAGAAAGATTCTTCTTCTCCTGTACAATAAAAGAAATATTCCCCGTTCCTTCCTAATTCAGCGTCATATGCCCTTAAATCTTTATTTAGGCAAATTCGAGATTCAATAGTGTGCTCATTTAATAGAAATTTATCTAAAGACGGGTCGCATTCTTCCTTTTCAGTTTCAATTTGTGGATTGTAAGTAGAGTATATTGTTTGGGAAATTTTATTGTTCCATATTTGCATCTCTTGTCTTTTGCTGCAAAAAGGACCTTGGGGAATAAACGGAGGAGTAACTTCTGAAAAGAGATTGATTCTTATAACGAATGAAAGGTGGCTTTTCTCTTCCCGTATTGTAAAAAAACCATCAAAAAAAGCAAGGTCTGTTCGCTCACCTATCTCATCTATCCTAATATCATAATCCCATTCCCCTACAGGAGGAAGTTTTATTTCAAATCCTTGATTTATATTCCTATAAATCTTCCAATCAGCAGTTTCATCCGTAACTTCTTTTTCAAAATCCTTTAATTCCTCTG
>JAUYAT010000002.1 GCA_030693295.1 bacterium | reverse complement strand
GCAAGAAAATATATTGCAAAAAATATTTCAGCCAAGCGCGCGGGGCAAAGTGCGCTGGGTTTTTGTTTTGATAATGATACTTGTTTTTGCCGCGTCTTTGGTTGATGCCGGGCAATATTATAATAAAGCGGTTGATAAATTTAATTTGCCATTGCCTCATACCAAAGAAATTCCCTTTAGATTGGGGTTGGATTTATTGGGCGGCACCCATTTGGTTTATCAAGCCGATGTATCCGCTATAGAAGATAAAGACAGGGACAGCGCCGTGGAAGGAGTAAGGGATGTTATTGAGCGCAGAGTCAATATTTTCGGCGTTAGCGAGCCGATTGTGCAGGTTAACAAGACCGTTGACGGCGATTACAGGGTAATTGTTGAGTTGGCCGGCGTAAAAAATGTTGACGAGGCGATTAAAATGATCGGCGAGACGCCCTTGCTTGAATTTAAAGAAGAAAGCGCGGAGACGAGGGAATTAACGGAAGAAGAAAAAAATCAGCTTAATCAATTTAATATGAGCGCGGAAAAGCGGGCGGAAGAAATTTTGGGCAAAGTTTTGTCCGGCGGAGATTTTTCCGCTTTGGCGAAAGAATTTAGCGAAGACAGCGCGACAAAGGATACCGGCGGCGATTTGGGATGGATCACAGAAAAAGACAATCCGGAGATTTTCAATTTGGCGAAAGGAATCGCGGCCGGCAAAACAAGCGCTGATTTGCAGAGGACCGGCCAGGGCTATGAAATTATAAAAGCGGAGGAAAAGCGGGTTAAAAAAGATCCGTTTACCGAGCTGGAAGAAAAAGAAGCAAAGGCCTCGCACTTGTTAATCTGCAATAAGGACATAAACGGCTGCGAAAACGGTTTGACGAAAGAAGAGGCGTACGGGAAAATCAAGGAAATTAAAGAGCAGGCAACCCCGCAGAATTTTACCGATTTGGTTAAACAGTATTCAACCGAACCCGGCGCCGGCCAAATCGGCGGCGAATTGGGCTGGTTTGGAAAAGGCATGATGGTCAAGCCGTTTGAAGACGCGGTTTTTGAGCAAAAGACCGGCACAATTTCGTACGTGGTTGAAACCCAGTTCGGCTACCATTTAATTTACAAGCAGGATGAGCGCTCGGTGGAAGAATACAATATAAAGCATATCTTGGTAAAAACAAAATTAGCGGAAGATATCACAGGCCCGCAGAGCGAATGGAAAATTACCGAGCTTACCGGAAAGAATTTAAAAAGAGCGGCGGTGGAATTTAATCCTAATGATAATTCCCCGGAAGTGGGATTGGAATTTGACGATGAAGGCGCGAAAATGTTTGAAGAAATCACCAGCCGCAATGTCGGAAAACAAGTAGCCATCTTTTTGGACGGCCTTCCAATCAGCGCGCCGACCGTTAATGAAAAAATCACCGGCGGCAAGGCTGTCATTACCGGAAAATTCAATATAAAAGAAGCCAAGTTATTGGTGCAGCGCTTAAATGCCGGCGCTTTGCCGGTGCCGATCAATCTTATGAATCAGCAGACCGTAGGGGCAAGCTTGGGCCAAAAATCAATAAATAACAGCTTGCGCGCCGGCGTAATCGGCTTGATTTTAGTCGCTTTATTTATGATTATTTATTATCGCTTGCCCGGCTTGCTGGCGGTTTTAGCGCTGTCTGTTTACGGAATTTTGGTTTTAGCCGTATTCAAGCTTTGGCCGGTAACTTTGACTTTAGCCGGTTTGGCGGGGTTTATTTTATCAATCGGCATGGCGGTTGACGCCAATGTTCTTATTTTTGAGCGCGTAAAGGAAGAATTGCGCTTTGGCAAGCCGTTGGATAATGCCATTGAAGAAGGATTTACGCGCGCCTGGCCGTCAATCCGCGACGGCAATTTTTCAACCCTGATTACCTGTTTTATTTTAATTCAATTTACCACAGGCACTGTCAAAGGATTCGCGATCACTTTGGGTTTAGGTATTATAGTTTCTATGTTCAGCGCCATTGTCATAACTAAGAATTTTTTAAAACTAACGGCAGGGGAGTGGCTGGAGAAAAGGAAGTGGCTGATGGGAGTAGCTAAAAATCCTAAATCCTAAATCCTAAATTATATGTATCAAGTAATTCAAAAACGCAAAATTTGGTTAACTGTGTCAGGCCTCATGGTCGGCTTGTCTATCGCCGCCTTGGCGGTTTGGGGTCTTAATTTCGGCATTGATTTTACCGGCGGCAGTTTGATTGAAGTTAAATTTTTAAATGAAAGGCCGGCGGCAAGCGAAGCGCGGCAAGCTCTCGGCGATTTGGATTTGGGCAGTTTAATTGTCCAGCCGGCAGGCGATGACGGCATGATTTTTCGCTTTCAGAATACTGCCGAAGAAAAGCATCAGCAAGTTTTAACGGCGCTTAACCGGTTATCAACGATTGAAGAATTGCGCTATGATTCCGTCGGGCCGTCAATCGGCCAAGAGTTAAAAACCAAATCTTTGTACGCGGCTGTTATTGTTATAATCGCCATAATTTTATACATCGCCTGGTCGTTCAGAAAAGTTTCCAAGCCGGTCGCGTCATGGAAATACGGCTTGGCGGCCAATATCGCTTTGTTCCATGATGTAATGATAGTTTTGGGCGTTTTTGCCGTTCTGGGCGAATTCGCCGGCGTTGAAGTCAACACTCCTTTCGTCGCCGCGATTTTAACGGTTTTGGGCTATAGCGTTAATGACACAATCGTGGTTTTTGACCGTATCAGGGAGAACTTGCCCAAGAGCGGCGAGGATTTTGAAAACACCGTGAATATCAGCATTAATCAAACTTTTTCCCGTTCAATCAACACCGTGTTAACCACCTTGCTGGTATTGCTGTCAATTTTCTTTTTCGGCGGCTCAACCATCCGCGATTTCGCCCTGGCTTTGTCAATCGGCGTGTTTGTCGGCGCTTACTCGTCAATTTTTTTGGCAAGCCCGATTTTGGTTATTTGGGAAAAACTTAAGAACAGGGGTTAGGGGTTAGAGTATAGGGATTAGGGCGCGTTATCGCGCCTTTTTTGTTTTTGACAAAGAGGGCGGTTTAAGGTAAGATAATAAGGTAAAATTCCTAATTTGTAATTTATAAAAATATGCTTCAATCTAAACTTTTTACAAAAACCGTAAAAGAATTGCCAAAAGATGAAATCAGTTTTAACGCCCAAACCTTAATTAGAGCCGGCTTTATTGATAAAGTAACAGCAGGCGTTTATACTTTTTTGCCTCTCGGTTTAAAGGTCCATAATAAAATCTGCGATATAATCCGCGAGGAAATGAACGCGATCGGCGGACAGGAAATTTTAATGCCCGCCTTGACGCCAAAAAATGTTTGGCAGACGACTGATCGCTGGGACAGTTTTGACGCTTTGTTTAAATTAGCGGGCGTTGACAAGAAAGAGTACGCTTTGGGTGCGACGCACGAAGAGATTATTACCCCGCTCGCGAAAAAGCACATTTTTTCATATAAAGAATTACCGGTTTACATTTACCAGATTCAGACAAAGTTCAGGAATGAATTAAGAGCAAAAGCCGGTTTGATTCGCGGACGCGAGTTTTCAATGAAAGATTTATATTCTTTCCATAAAGACGAAGAAGATTTGGATAAGTATTACGAAATTGCAAAAAAGGCGTATTTTAAAATATACGACCGTTGCGGCTTATCTGATAAAACTTATTTAACCTTTGCCACCGGAGGCGCTTTTTCAAAATATTCCCACGAATTTCAGACTCTTACTTCGGCGGGAGAAGATACTATTTACATTTGCGATGACTGCAAGATCGCCATTAATGAAGAAATAATCAAAGAGCAAAAAACTTGCCCCAAGTGCGGCAGAAGAAAATTCAGAAAAGAAAAAGCGGTTGAAGTCGGCAATATTTTTAAATTGGGCGCGCGTTTTTCAAAACCATTCGGTTTGCAGTTTATAAATGAAGGCGGCAAAAAACAAGATGTAATTATGGGATGTTACGGCATGGGGCCGAGCAGAGTTATGGCGACTATTGTTGAGGTTCATCATGACGGCAGAGGCATAATCTGGCCGGAAGAAATCGCGCCATTTAAAGCGCATTTGATAGGAATCAGGAATCAAAAATCTCCGCCCAAGGCGGATCAGCCTCGGGCTGAAAAAATCAAAAATATTGATGAGATTTCTAATAATATTTATACTGATTTGCAGGCGAATGGCATTGAAGTATTGTATGATGACAGAGAAAATATAAGCGCCGGCGAGAAATTCGCCGACGCTGATTTAATCGGCTGCCCTTACAGGTTGGTGGTAAGCGAGAAAACTTTGGCGAAGAACAGTGTTGAGGTAAAGAGAAGAAACAGCGAGAAGAGCGAGTTTGTAAAATTAGGCGAAGTTATAAACCGATTAACAAGATAATGACATTTAATGTCGGGTACCCGACATTAAATGTCATAAAATTTTTTTATTTATTATTCATGTTTAACAAACTTTTAGGAAAATTTAGCAAAGATTTAGGTATAGACTTGGGAACGACCAGCACCCTGGTCTTTACTCCCGATAAAGGCATCGTGATTAACGAACCGTCGGTTGTGGCGGTGAATATGCGGACTGACGAAATTTTAGCCGTGGGCGACGAGGCGAAAAAAATGGTGGGGAAAACCCCCAGCCATATTCAGGTGATTAAGCCTTTGGTTGACGGAGTAATTTCCGATTTTGAGGTGACGGAAAAGATGCTTAAATATTTTATTGACAAGATTCATAGCGAAAGTTTTACCCTGATTCCGCGCCCGCGGGTCGTAATCGGCATACCTTTGGATATCACCGAGGTGGAAAAAAAAGCCGTTGAGGACGCGGCCAAGTCGGCCGGAGCCAGGCAGGTTTTTCTGATTGAACAGTCAATGGCCGCCGCGATCGGCGCGCGCTTGCCGGTGGCGGAAGCGACCGCGACCATGATTGTTGATATCGGCGGAGGCACGACGGAAATCGCCGTTATTTCATTGGGCGGCGTGGTAACTTGGAAAACTTTAAGGATGGCCGGCAACGCTCTTGACAACAGCATTATTCAATATGTCCGCGAAGAATTCAATATTTTAATCGGCGAACAAGCGGCGGAAAATACAAAAATAAAAATCGGTTCCGCGTCCGGCTTGAAAGAGCCGATGGAAATGCCTTTAAGAGGCCGCGATTTAATCAACGGCTTGCCGAAAGAAGTAATAATCAGCGACAGCCAGGTCAGGGAAGCGATGTCCAAGATTATAGGCCAAATTATTGAAAATATTAAAATTACCCTGGAAATAACTCCGCCTGAGCTGGTGGCCGATATTTACGAGCATGGGATAATTTTAACCGGCGGCGGAGCGCTGCTAAGGGGACTGGATAAAGAAATTGCCCGCGCCGCCAGGATTCCTGTCCGAGTGGCTGACGATCCGTTAACCTGTGTGGTTAGAGGAACCGGAATACTGCTCGCGGATATGGAGCTGTTGAACAAAGTTATATCTCCGGGGAGCGAAGAGCTGTAAAATGTTATTAAAACCAAAAATTAAATACCAAAAATCAAATACAAATACTTAAAAATTAAAAAATTTTTATATTTTTTATATTTATTTTTGGTTTTTGGTATTTGGTTTTTAATTTTATTGTCAGGTTTTTCATGGCTTAATTTGCTAATCACTTTTTATGAAAGGAATATACACAAAACGAACAGTTTATTTTACGGCAGTTATCGGGCTGCTTATTTTTTTGCATATAACTAAAATATTATTGCCTGTTGAGTCATTCATAACCGGCGCTTTACGGCCATTGCTTGGCGGCCTTTATTCAGCCAGCTCTTCTTTGCGCTCCGCCTATAACGATCAGACGGGTAAAAAAGATTTCTCCGCTGAATTGGAAAGCATGGGGAATGAGGTAAATCTGCTTACGGCGGAAAACACAAGATTAAAAATATTAGAAGAAGAAAATCAGGTCTTGCGTGAATATTTAAATTTCTTGGGAAAAGACGGGTCAAAGCATATTATGGGAAATATTATTTCCCGCGGCGGGACCGGCAATAATTTATCGCAAGGCCAGGCGATTGTAATTGACAAAGGGGCAAAAGACAGAATATCGCCCGGCTTGGCCGTTGTCAACGGCCAAGGAATAATGATCGGCAAAATTATCGCCGTTCAAGATCATTTATCAGAAGTTTATTTAACGGTTAATCCGGCTTGCCGGCTGGCGGCGGTAATACAAAATCAAGATAAAACAAGCGGCATAACACAGGGCGAATTGGGTTTAGCCATAAAGATGGAATTTATACCGCAAACCAAAGAAATTAAAGTCGGAGATATTGTTGTCACTTCGGGCCTGGAGCAAAATATTCCTCGCGGCCTGGTAATAGGCAAGGTTGCGCAGGTTAACAAAGAAAGCAACGAGTTATGGCAAAACGCGGTAATTGAACCGTTAATTGATTTGGATGAGCTGATTATCGTATCTGTTTTAGTGCCGTAAAAATATGTATTCAAAAATTATCCTAAACACAATATTAGTATTATTATTAGCAATAGCACAGCTATCCTTCATCAGCGGTTTGCCTGCTCATTTGAATAATTTAAATTTAATTTTAATAATTTTAATTTTTATTTTAAGTTTGGTTAATTTAAATACAGCTATGTGGTGGGCGGTCGGCGCGGGTTTTTTATTGGATATTTTTTCTTTTATGCCATTCGGCGCTTATTCGGTCTGCTTATTTTTAACCATTGCGATCGCTAATTTTTTGCTGGTTAATTTTTTTACCGATCGTTCGCTTTATTCATTTTTAGCTTTAACCGGACTGGCAACCGTAATTTATGAATTTTTTCTAACCTTTTGGGGTTGGCCGGTTTCATTAAGCTCCGGTTTTTGGATAGAAAAAATCAGCCAGTTGGGCTTTAATTTGCTGGCTGTTTTATTAATATTTTATTTGGTTCATTATATCAGCAACAGATTAAAGCCGGTTTTTTTAGTGCGCCGCTAATTATGTCAATAATCAAATATTTAAAATACAATAAAAGCAACAACGGGGAAAATAACGCCGACCCTTTTGTGATACAAGAAGGCAAGATGAAGCTTGGGAAAATGAAGACAAGCCATCGCCTTGATTGGACCGAAGAAGCGCTTGCTTTAAGAGGGGGAGAGAAAGAAACAATCGGCAAAAATTTTAATTTTTCCAATTTATCAAAAATCAGCGCGATATTGGCGTTTTTTTTATTGATAATTTTTGCCCGCGCCGCTTGGCTGCAAATCGTAAAAGGCGAATATTATTACGGCTTGGCTGAAGGCAACCGCATCCGCATTGAGCGCGTGGAAGCCAAGCGAGGAGTAATTTATGACAGCGAATCCAGGCCGTTAGTAAGGAATGTAGCTAATTTTTTGCTGTATTTCACGCCTATAGATTTGCCGGATAATGAAAATGAAAGAGACAAAATTATTAAGCGGGTAAGCGAAATTTTGGGCGATATAAGCGCCGATGAGATTAAGCGGATTTTAGCAAAAGTCAAACAGGGCTCTTTGGAGTCGTATCAGCCCTTGTTTATTGCCGATAATATTGAATATGAAAAAGCGATGCTGCTTTATCTGGAATCCGTTAATATGCCGGGCGTTATTTTATCCAATAAAACAAGAAGAGAGTATAATTTATGCGAAGATTTAAAAGATTCGGAGCAATGCGTTTCCACGTTATCGCACATTTTGGGCTATACCGGCAAGATTGGCGAATCCGAATTGGCTGAATTCGGCAGCGAGTATTCGCCCATTGATTACATCGGCAAAACGGGAATTGAATATTTTTGGGAAAACGAATTAAAGGGCCATGACGGCAGGAAACAGATTGAAGTGGACGCTTTAGGCAAGGAAAAAAAGATTATTAACCAAGAGCCCACTGAAGACGGCCACAATTTGATTTTATCCATTAACGCTGAATTGCAGAGAAAACTGGAAGAAACTTTAAGCGGCGCTTTGCAAAAGTTAAAGCTTAAAAAAGGAGCCGCTATAATCATGAATCCGAATAACGGCGAGATTTTAGCGATGATTAGCTTGCCCGCGTACGATAATAATATTTTCGCGCGAGGCGCGACCAATAAAGAGTATCAGGAGCTTGCCGGCAATCCCGACAATCCTTTATTCAATCGCTGCGTCAGCGGAGAATATCCTTCCGGCTCTACTATTAAGCCGGTTATCGCCGCCGCGGCCTTGGAAGAAGGAATTATTAATGAGCATACCAGTTTTAACAGCGTGGGCGGCATTAGAATCGGGGAATGGTTTTTCCCCGACTGGCGCGCCGGCGGACACGGCGTAACAGATGTAAGGCGCGCGCTTGCCGAATCAATTAACACTTTTTTTTATTATATAGGCGGCGGCTACCAGGATTTTAAAGGTTTGGGCATGGAAAAAATTGTCCAATACGGCAAATTATTCGGACTAAGCTCGCAATTAGGGATTGATTTGCCGGGAGAAGCGGACGGCTTTTTGCCTTCCAAGGAATGGAAAGAAGAAGCCAGAGGCGAGCGCTGGTATATAGGCGATACATACCATCTGGCAATCGGCCAAGGCGATTTATTAGTTACGCCTCTGCAGGTCGCCAGCTACACCGGCGCGTTTGCCAACGGCGGCAAGCTGTATCGGCCGCATTTAGTCAAGCAAATTTTAACAGACGAGGATAAATTGATTCGCAACATAGAGCCGGAAGTTATACGCGGCGATTTTATCAAGGATTATAATATTGAGATAGTGCGCCAGGGCATGCGCCAAACAGTAACTTCCGGCAGCGCCGGAAGCCTGCAGTCCGTTCCCGTCGCCGTGGCCGGCAAAACCGGCACGGCGCAATGGTCAAGCAAAAAACAGCCGCACGCCTGGTTTACCGGCTTCGCGCCCTATGATAATCCCGAATTGGTTATCACCGTTTTAATTGAAGAGGGCGGCGAAGGAAGTTCTACGGCAGTGCCGATCGCGAATGAAATATTAAGTTGGTATTTTAATAATAAAAAATAAATATTAGCACTCTCTTGACAAGAGTGCTAATAATAGTATAATGGTATTATGGATCAACGGAAACAAATTATTCTTAACACGATTATTCAAGAACATATTAAGACCGGGGCTCCTGTGGGGTCCGGCGTTTTGGTTGGCAAATATAAATTAGACATTTCGCCGGCCACTGTCAGAAATGAAATGGCGGAATTGGAAAATGAAGGTTTGATTACGCAGCCGCATACTTCCGCCGGCCGCGTTCCCACGGAAAAAGCTTATAATTTATTCATTGAAAAATTAAGCGAGAAAAAATTAAAAGAAGACGAGATAAGGATATTTGAAAAAATACTGCGAAATAAAGACGAATCAAGTTTCAAGCAAGCGGCGAAAGAAATGGCAAAGATATCAAATAACGCGGTTTTTTGGGCGTTTCACAGGCATAATTTATATTACACAGGCGTATCTAATTTGCTTGCCCAGCCTGAGTTTGTCCAAACTAATTTAATATATGACATCTCAATTATTATTGATCGTCTTGATGAAATAATAGATAGCATATATAATAATATTGAATACGATGCCCAAATTTTTCTTGGTTCAAAAAATCCTTTTGGCAAATTTTGCGGCACCATTTTGGCTAAATATAAATCAGGCGAAAACACCGGCATATTCGGCATTCTGGGGCCGATAAGAATGGATTATGAAAGAAATTCAGCATTAGTGAAATTTGTCTTGAATAAAATAATAAGCAATAAATAATCTTATGAGTGAAGAAAAGCCAGACGATAAAAAATATAAATCGCATGACAAAGAGCAATATAAAGAATTGGAAAACAAGTATAAGCGCGCGTTGGCTGATTACCAGAATTTGTTAAAACAAACCGCGAAAGAAAAACAGGAATTTGTTAAATACGCCAACGAACATTTGCTTTATGAAATATTGCCGGTTTATGATAATTTGAGGTTAGCGCTGGAACACGCCAATAAAACGCCCAATAACGCCAATATTATAAAAGGCGTGGAATGTATTATAAAACAATTTAAGAGCGTGTTGGAAAATTGGGGCATTGAAGAAATAAAAACAATCGGCGAGAAATTTGACCATAATTTAATGGAAGCGGTTGAAGGCAGGGGCGAGACTGTTAAGCAAGAAGCAAGGCCGGGATATAAATTGCGCGGGAAGGTGATAGCGCCGGCAAAGGTGATACTGGAATAATTTTAAATTTTAAATAATTAATGTTAATTTTATGTCTCCATTAATCAAGTGGACTCCATTCCTTGAGCCTTTTGAGGATATGGATAAAATGTTTTCTGAATTTATGCCGGTTGCCCGCGGGATGCAAACAGGCTTTATGCCCGCTGTTGATGTCTATGAAGACAAAAATAATGTCATCGTAGAAACGCAATTAGCTGGAGTTGACCCGGAAAAGGTTGATATTTCAATTGAAAACGACGTTTTGGTTGTTAAGGGCGAGAGCGAGAAAAAGAGCGAGGTGGAGGAGAAAAATTATTACCGCAAGGAAATCAGGCGTGGAAGCTTTTACAGGAGCATTCCTTTGCCGACACACGTTTTGGGCGACAAAGCGTCAGCGGCGGCCGAAGACGGCGTTTTAAAGATTTCCATTCCCAAAGCGCCGGAAGCAAAGCCGAAGATGATTAAAATTAAGACTAAAAAAATAAATTAAAATTTTATGGACCAACAACCAAATAATAATAGCATTCCCGTTAAAATAAAAAAGAAAATCGTTGTTAAAAAATCCCGGGCGGCCGGCAAAAAAAAGAAAATTACCAAAGAGAGCTACGTTAAAAAACAAGCTCTTTCCAATGACAACATAAAACCCGCCAAGAGAGGATTGCTGGCAGCGGTAATGGCGGTTATTACAGTCGCCGCGATAGTCGGCATAGGCATATTTGTATGGCAAAAAGAAGTTATTAAAAAAAATGTTGGCGAAGTAAAAAAAGAAGCGGATAGCAGCAAGATAGATTTTGAAAACAGATTATTAAATTTAAAAGACAAATTAACGGGTGTTGAGTCGGAGAATACTGAATTAAAAACAACCAATGAAGAGTTAAAAGAAAAAGTCGAGCTTTTAGCTATCGCCAAAATGGAATTTTCCAATTCGGAATTAGGCATTGCTTTTGAATACCCGGCCATTTTAGGCGAAGTTAATTTATCAATCAGCGATGAAGAAGGCGGGAAGAAATTTATAGGCCGATTTTCCAATAATGACAAATTGATTTTCGGAGGAGTAAGCGCTGATTACGGCAAATCAGGCGCGACAACCTCTGCCGCGTTTATTGACGCCTTGGGTTTTTCTAAAAAGAAAGGAAAATATTATTATCGTTCCCCGTCGGCTGATTATGAAATTCAGCCCGCCAACATCATAAAGCTCGGCAACGGAGAAGCGCTGATTGTTGACAAGAACAGTTTTGGAGATAAAGAGCAAAATGCCGGCATTGGCGAAGATATAGGCGCGCTGTTTAATTTAAATAATAAAGATTTTTCCGGCCTTGTTTTTTTAAACCAAGACTTGGGAAGATTATCTTTAATTGATTTCGGAGCGATGCTTGAAACGATGGAGATTAAGTAATAAAGTATTTATAAATAATTAATAAATTAAAATAACTCCTGGATTCCCGCTTTTGCTCGCCTCGCTCGCCTCGTCTTCGACTCGTCGAAGCGGGCTGAAGCTCCGGCGAAGCGGGCGGGAATGACAGCAAAAAAATATTATGTCAAAAATTTTAGGCATAGATTTGGGCACGACTAATTGCGCTATGGCCATTATTGAAGGCGGCCAGCCGAAAATATTGGAAAATGCCGAAGGCGCGAGAACCACGCCTTCAATCGTGGCGATTTCCAAGAGCGGCGAGCGCTTGGTCGGGCTAACAGCCAAGCGGCAAGCCGTAACCAATCCGGAAAATACCGTTTACGCGGTAAAGCGGTTAATCGGCCGCAGATTTGGAGATGAAGAAGTGCAGAGAGACGCTAAAACCGCGTCGTATAAAATTGTTCAGTCCGGCGAAGGCGTTAAAGTTAAAATGGGGGGCAGGGAATACGCTCCTCAGGAGATATCGGCCATGATTTTATCCAAGCTGAAAGCGGACGCGGAAAGCAGATTGGGCGAGAAAATAACCGAAGCGATAATCACGGTACCGGCTTATTTTAACGACGCGCAAAGACAGGCCACCAAAGATGCCGGCCAAATCGCCGGTTTGGAAGTAAAAAGAATTATCAATGAGCCGACAGCCGCGGCTTTGGCTTACGGCTTTGAAAAGAAAAAGGGCCAGCAGATCGCGGTTTACGATTTGGGCGGCGGTACTTTTGATATTTCCATTTTAGACATAGCGGAAGATACGGTTGAGGTGAAATCAACCAATGGCGATACCCATTTGGGCGGCGAAGACTTTGACCAGCGCGTAGTTGATTGGATAATCAGCGAGTTTAAAAAGGACCAAGGCATTGATTTATCCAAAGATACTTTGGCATTGCAAAGAATCAAAGAAGCCGCGGAAAAAGCCAAAATTGAGCTGTCAACAACTCTGGAAACCGAGATTAACCAGCCGTTTATCACAACCGACGCCCAAGGGCCCAAGCATTTGGTTATGAAAATGACCAGGGCCAAATTGGAAGAATTAATCGGCGATTTGGTTGATAAAACCATTGAGCCGTGCAAAGCGGCCTTAAAAGACGCCGGATTTGAAACCAAAGACATTGAAGAAATAATATTGGTCGGCGGCATGACGCGCATGCCGTTAGTGCAGAAAAAAGTGAAAGAATTTTTCGGCAAAGATCCGAACTTAATCGTTAACCCCGACGAAGTTGTGGCTATGGGCGCGGCTGTCCAGGCAGGCGTTCTTCGGGGCGAAGTAAGGGATGTCTTGCTTTTGGATGTTACGCCGCTTACTTTGGGCATTGAAACATTGGGCGGCGTCGCCACACCGTTGATTGAGCGCAATACCACAATTCCGACTTCCAAGTCGCAGATTTTTTCAACCGCGGCTGAAGGGCAGACCAGCGTGGAAATCCATGTGCTTCAAGGCGAGCGCCCCATGGCTTCCGACAATAAAACATTAGGCAGATTTATTTTAGACGGCATTCCGCCGGCTCCGCGCGGCATACCGCAAGTTGAAGTTACTTTTGACATTGACGCCAACGGCATACTTAATGTTAAAGCCAAAGATAAAGCGACGGCGAGAGAGCAGAAAATAACCATTACCGCTTCTTCCGGGCTTTCCAAAGAAGAGGTTGAGAAGATGAAAAAAGAAGCGGAACTGCATGCCGAAGAAGACAAGAAGAAAAAAGAGCAGGTTGAAATTAAAAATCAAGCCGACGCCGTTATCTTTCAGACCGAAAAGCTTCTTAAAGAATCAGGCGATAAAATGAAGCCGGAAGATAAAAAAGAATTGGAAGAAAAATTAGATGCCTTGAAAAAAGTAAACGGCTCTGACCAATACGACGAGATAAAAAAGAAAATGGAGGAAATGAATCAGGTAGCGCAAAAAATAGGCGTGGCCATGTACTCCGCCTCCGCCCAGCAAGGCGGTGCCGCGGAGGACAAGCCGGCGGACAAGCAAGCAGGCGGCGAAGAAAAAAAAGAAGAACCGGTTGAAGGCGAGGTTGAGGAAAATAAGAAGTAATTAACCATGAACAAAGATTATTACAATATTCTCGGCGTTGGCAAGAACGCCAGCCAGGAAGAAATAAAAAAAACTTTTCGCAAAAAAGCGCATCAATGCCATCCTGACAAGCAGGGCGGTGACGAGCAAAAATTTAAGGAAATTAACGAGGCTTATCAGGTTTTAGGCGACGCGAAAAAACGGGCCCAATACGACCAATTCGGCTCGGCTTTTGAGCATGGTCAAGCCGGCGGCGGATTTTCCGGCTTTGAGGGTTTTTCCGCCCAAGGCGGACCGGCCTCGGGATGGGATATTAATATGGAAGATTTGGGCGATATTTTCGGCGGTCTTGGCGATATATTCGGTTTTTCTTCCCAAGGCGGACAAGGGCGCGGCAGAGCCAGAAGGGGCGGCGATATACAAGTTTTGCTTGCGATTGAATTTAAGGAAGCGGTTTTTGGCGCGGAAAAGGAAATTAATTTAAAAAAAAATGTTGTCTGCGACAGATGCGGCGGCAATGGCGCGGAGCCGGATAGCAAAATAGAAACTTGCAAAACTTGCAACGGCTCAGGCAGAATTATCAAAACGCAAAGAACGATTTTTGGCAATATGCGGGCGCAGACGACTTGCCCTGATTGCGGCGGCGAAGGAAAATCTTATAGCCGGAAATGTTCAAAGTGCCATGGCAATGGCGTTATCCAAGAAATAAGCGGGATAAAAGTAAAAATTCCCGCGGGCATTGACGACGGCGAAACCATCCGTTTATCCGGACATGGCGAAGCAGGCGAAAGAGGCGCGCCGGCAGGGGATTTGTATTTAAAAATCAGAGTAAATCCCGACATTAAATTCAAGCGCGACGGATATAATATATTATCTAAAGCGGAAATCAGCTTTGCCCAGGCCGCGCTGGGCGATAAAATAGAAATTCCGACTGTTGACGGCAATGTTAAACTGAAGATTCCGGAAGGCGCGCAGTCCGGCAAGGTTTTCCGCTTAAGCGGCCGCGGCATTCCTCGCCTGCGCGGCAGCGGCAGGGGAGACCATTTGGTTGAGATAATTGTTAAGACCCCGACCGGTTTGAGCAGGAAGCAAAAAGAGATGCTGAAAGAGCTGGGAATTTAAGATTTAAGATTTTTACTTTGCATAAATATTTCCCTATCGTTCCCTCCTCTTAAATAAGAGGAGGGGCAGGGTGGAGTTGAAAAATGTGAATAATGCGCTATAATATCAATAAATGCGGATAAGCTAATAATATCATGTAAGTTCGTATAACATACAAATTTTGTATATTATACGTTAATAAGTTCGCATATAAACGAGTTAGGCGAAAAAACTAAAAATTTCCTTTTAATTTTTGAAAAGAATTTTTGGCAATTTTGCTGGTCGACAACTTGTTACAAATAATAAAATAATATAGAAAATTATGGAATATCAAAATTATAACAGTGTTCCTTGGTACA
>JAUYAT010000060.1 GCA_030693295.1 bacterium | reverse complement strand
ACCACTCTTTTTTAATATTGTTCGCCAGTTCAACCCCGTAAGGCCCGTAGTCGTAAACGGCCGCGAACCCGCCGTAAATCTCCGAGGACGGAAAAACAAAGCCCCTGCGTTTGCAAAGGGATACTATTTTGTCCATTGTTATGTTATTATTTTTCATACTCTAAAATAGCTTTTAAAACTTTTGAATTCTCCGCCAGCGGCTCCATAAAAACAACCTGCGTCCGCACAATTTCCATCTCGCCCGAAGGCCCGTGGGTTTCCTTGCCCCGCTTTACCAGCCGGAGGTTCGCGCTCTCGCTCTTTTCTTGCCCTGCTTCTTCGGAAAGATTATCCTTTTTAATCTGGTCGTAATCGTAATAAACATTTTCCAAAACCACCGGGTCGGCCGATGTGTCCGCGATTTGGCCGAAAAACATTTCTCCGCTTGCCAATTCAACAGCGTACCATTTTTTCTCCCCTGCCGGCTTTTTCGCCTCGTCTACTTTGCCTGCGAAAAACAGCCAATAAACCGCGGCGGCAACTATGATAAAAGCCAAAGCAAAAACTATTTGTTTCATCAGCTTTTCGTTTATCCACCCGGCTTTCGGCCGGCTGATTTTTCTTAAATCTTCGCCTTGATCGTCGTCATAAAAATCAATCTGGCGAGCTTTGCTTGTTTTATTTGCCATAAATATTAATTTAAAATTTTATAATAACTCAAATTCTAAAATCCCAATGTCCAAATCCCAATTCCCAACCAATATTTAATCAGTTTAAAGTTCAAAATTAAAAGTTAAAAATTACAATTAAAAGTTTAAAGTTTATTTTTTCCTTTTAAAGTTGAGATACTTGAACCAAGAATTTTTGTTAATTCATCAGTTTCTTTTAATGAACGCTCTATATCCGCGATTAACTTGCTGTCTAAATCCTTGGATAGCGCCAGCCAAAATTTAGTTTCGTTGCCGCTTTTTAAAGCGTGGTTTAAAAAATTTATAAAATCTCGTTTGGAACTGGCGGCTTGCGCTTCAATAATATTGGCGCCGATAGATGTGGCGGCGCGAAGCAATTGGTCGGCAATAACCCATGCCGAGCGTTTGCTGGGAAACTTGTCGGCGAGTTTCATAATTTCGCGCGCTAAATTGAAAGCTCGCAATTTCAGCATTTTTTTAAATTCTTGATTCTCCATAATTTTTAACTTTGAACTGCAACTTTGAATTTTGCACTTTGAACTTTTAACTATTCCGCCGGCAGCTCAACAATCTCCACCTCCGGCTCTATTATTTCCTCAGTCGTAGTCGCGATTTCTTCTTTAAAAATTTCTTCGGTCGGAGGCATAATTTCCATTTGTTCCGGCTCATCCGCCCTATTATCCAACTCCGCCATCTCCTCCGTATGCGCCATTATATATTCCTCGTAAACCCCTGCTAAATCATCCGTCCCGTCCATCTCATCCGTCCCGTCCGCCTGATTCGTCCTATTCGTCCGATCAACTAATTCCGGCGAAGCGATCTCCCGCTCTTTAACCGGCTCGTATCCCGGGAAAACTTTAGCCGCCAAATCAAGCGACCTTCCGATCAGCCCGCTGTACTCGGTAATTTCCACCCGCTTCTCCTCCCCCTGCTCGCGAGCGCGCGTCTGCTCCTCTTTTAATTCCTTAATCCGCGCCCCGTATTCCTCGCCCAGCTCCTCGGCCGAATAAACCCCTAAATCTTTTTTCAACTTTTTGGAAATCTTTCTTGTTTTTTCCTTAAGCTGGTACTGCCAAGCGTTATTAAGCTTGTCCAAATCTATAAAAGTATAAGTTATAAAATACATTTCTTCATCTTGCGCGATTTTTTCAATCTTAAAATCCATATCCATATTATCCAAATCCGCGGCTAAAAGCAAGGTATTGTCAACCCCCTCAATCCTTGTTTTTTCCTGCCCGATAAACTCTTGCCCTTGCTCGGTCTGGGCGAAAGCCCCGGCGGAAAATAAAAATATCGCCGCCAATATCAGCACGGTAAGGTTGTTGTATTTTAGAAAATCCAAAATCTTTTTCATGATTTTATTATAATTTAAATTTGTTTTTATGTAAATGTTCTTCCTCAAGCGGTTAGCGCGCGATTATTTATCAAACTATTTTATAATATATATTTTACATTTAGTAATACTATTTGTTAAGCTGGCCCGATAAAGCACCCTCCTCCCCGATTTCCTTGGCCTATAGTTCGCTGGAAAAATTATCAGCCGTAATCGGCTTAAACTCGGCATTCTCGTAAGCCGCCAGCCAATCTTTCGGCGGCTTAATTTCTTTTTTCGCCGAAAATTTGCATTCATAACCGATCAATTTCCCGCCCCGCTCTTCTATTAAATCAATCTCCTTTTGGTCATAGGTCCGCCAAAAATAAAAATTGGCCGGCTGATCCCGGTTGGCGCTCTTCTTGATTTTTTCAATAACAAAAAAGTTCTCAAAAAGAGCGCCGGCATCCGCTCTTAAGTTAAGAGGATTAAAATTACGTATAAGCGCGTTGCGCAGCCCAAGGTCAAGAAAAAAATATTTTGATGTCTTGGAAATTTCTTTCCGTAAATTGCGGCTGAACCCGCGAAGATTAACCAGCACGAACATTTTTTCAAAAATTTCCAAATAGCGGCCGACCACCTGCTGGCTGATTGCCAGATTTTGCGCCAATTCGGAAATTTTAACCTCCGAGCCGATTTGCAAAGCGAGTAAAGATAGCAGATCAACGGCTTTTTTCGGTTTTCTCACTCCGCTGAAAGCCAAAATATCTTTATATAAATAATTATTGATATACTCATACAAATAATTTTCTTTTTCTGCGTTAGAACCGAACGTATGGACGCGCGGCAACATGCCAAAACGCAAAAGTTCGCCAAGCATGGTATCGGGCAAAGCTCCCGTGTATCTTGATTTCACCTCTTCATAAGCGAGCGGATAAAGCATAAAGGTGCGCGTGCGGCCGGTGAGCGGCTCGCTAATTTTATCCGCCAAATCAAACGAAGCCGAACCGGAAGCGATAACCCGCGCGCCAATCTCGTCATGCATTAATTTAAGCGACAAACCGATATTCGCTATTCTTTGCGCTTCGTCAATAACAATAATTTTCCCTCGCTCCGCATAACGTTTTAAGCTTTCAAGCTCGTTTCTGGAAAAAATTTCCTGCGCCGCCAAATCATCGCCGGAAAAGTATTTCCCCGACTCGCCAATTTGCCCCAAAATTTCCTTTATAATGGTTGTTTTCCCTGCCTGCCGCGGACCATAAAG
Source organism: bacterium (assembly GCA_030693295.1). Lineage (GTDB taxonomy): Bacteria > Patescibacteriota > Patescibacteriia > Patescibacteriales > VMTK01 > JAHIME01. The sequence continues at coordinate 825 of JAUYAT010000060.1, read as the reverse complement.
CAAAATAACATCTTTCCCTTGCTCGCTCAAATATTTTTTAATTTTATGAGTTATAATTCTATCAATTAACATAAATTCGTTAAACTATGGTTATATTTATTAATATAAATTCATTATACTATATCTACATTTAATAGTCAATATATCTCCTCTGCCGACAGAGCGGTTGTATATAAATTTCAAAATCCAAATAACAAATTTCAAATAAATGACAAATAACTAAATGCTTAAATTTTACTCTTTGACTTTGAATTATTGATAATTGATGAAAATATCAAAACTAATTCGCGATTTTCTCTCCATAAAGCCCTGCTTTCATCAATCTTGTCTGGATTTGCTCTCGCTATCATTCTTAGCCAATGGCCTGTTTCTTTGGCTTCTTTCTTGCAAATGCCTATTTTATGCTGAAAATCCTTTTTGGATTCCGCGCCATCAGCTTCCATATAATTCGCTCCGATACTGGTTCCGGATCTTATGAATTGGTTAATTAATGGTCTGTTTATTCCATCTTTAAAAAGTTTTCTTGCAAAATCTATAACCATTTCTCCGAATTTCGCCGTTCTTTCTTCCAGATCATATTTTTTGTTATTTGGATTTTGGATTTTATTTGACATTTGTTATTTGGATTTTGAAATTAGAATCTGCTTCCTCCCTTAAACCTAACCCCTCCTTGACATAATATTCTAATATGCTATGCTGATAATAGAATAAATCCTTAGGGTAAAGTCTATCGGAGGGCATTCTTTGCGAATATCCCTGTGAAGATAGAACAGTCCCAAAAGGTGTCTATAAAAATTCGCTATTTTAGCGGGTTTTTTATTTGTA
>JAUYAT010000044.1 GCA_030693295.1 bacterium | reverse complement strand
GCCTTTCAATAGATACTCTTAAATCAAGGCTGTTCTTTAAAAAATTTTTTCTTTGGGAAAGTAGGATTTTATTTATGCTCTTACGAGAAAAATTCATCATTTCCTCGGCGCTTTCAGGATTATTTTCCAGCTCCACTATTTTAAATAAAGGAAATAAATTTCTGATTGCCTGTTTTTCAATGTTAGTAAATTGGCAGGTATCTTTGGACGCGCTTAGATGAAATCCGAAATTTTTAGTGGACAAATGATATTTTTTATTCTTGCGGATAGCTGAAATTTTAATTGTAAGCTCTTTGCCGTTAACGGTTATCTTCAACCGGCTCTGTGAAAAAAAATCATTAATTTTTTTTCTTACTTTTTCTTTTTCAAAAAAGAATAAAGCGCAGGCATAACGTTCCAGGGGATCGGACGGCAAAAAGACCAAGTCATTGTCAAATTTTATTTTACCCAAACTCTCCAGAGCGTCTACGGCTTCTTGAAAATTATCTTTAAAATCAGAGTGAAAAAATTCCCTGAACTTTTTTTGGGAAAAGCATAGCCTGCAAGATAACTGCTGAATAATAAAATACCTCATTTCATCTCGTAAATTAAACCTCATTGCCCAATATTCTTTTTCTTTAAACGCAAGATTCGCGTCCTTGTCGTCTGGCGCCATGACGTGATACTGCAGAGAATTAAAAATATATGAGCTGGCTCTTGTTCCCAAGGCAAATAATGAGCAGGGGGTTAAAAAACTGAGCGGAGAAGTATAGTCATAATGATGCTTATAGGAAGAACTAAAATTATTCGAAAAATAATTTGGCTCCGCGGAAGTTAATATTTCATATCCTGTCCATTCTGGATCAAAATTATAATTAAAAACATTCTTATTAAATTTTAAAATTCTATATATTTCTTTTACTTTCAGGTCAAGATACGAAAGAAACGATTTATTATCTTTATTATAATATTTTTTAATATATTCTTCAGGCGGCTTAAAAGGATAAAAAGTAATCGAGTCGGGCTGTATTTTTGCTAATTCTATGGAACTATTGATAATGGATTCAACGCTCTCTCCTTTAAGCCCGATCATTAAATCGGTATTAACTTCAAAACCGAAAACTTTCGCGTTTTTTACTATTTCCCGGACAATATTATAATAATTTTGAAAATTTCTGTTGGCAAAAGTTAACACCTTTTTATCAAAAGACTGAACTCCGAAACTGATTCTATTAAATCCATATTTTTTCAACAGTTTAAGTTTTTTAAAAGTGGTATTTTGAGGATTGCACTCAAAGGTCTTTTCGCCGTCTTTGTTAAATTTAAAAGAAGCAAACAAACTGTCAAATAGCCTTTTAATCTGCTTCTCTGACAATACGGAGGGGGTGCCGCCCCCTATATACAAACTATTAAATTCTAACCCTGAAAAAATCTTTTTAAAAAAATTAATCTGCTTTATTAATTTACTAATATATTCATCTAACTTTTTATTATCCAATAACCTTGAATAATACATGCAAAAATTGCATTTGGATTTGCAAAAAGGAATATGAATATAAAAATTTAAAACATCTCCAACCTGTTTATTCTTTATTAACTTAATATGCTTTGCCCATTTTGTTCTTATCTGTTCGGCGCTAAGAAAAATGCCATCCCCCATCCAACGCATTAAATCCGCCAGAAAAAAAATATTATGATAAGTCTGGCGTTTTTTGACAAAATTTTTATATAAAATATAATCTTTTTCTATTGAAATCATATTTTTTAAACCGGTTTAAATTCATCCCATCCAAAAATTTCAGGATATTCGCGCCAAGGACCTTCGCAAATAAAAAAATAAATACAATTAGCGCAATCAGGGCCTTTTGTCTTGCCGCTATTAACGCGATATTTTTTATAATCTTTAATAACAAGCTTATTCTCAATAACCATTGAATCAGGGATAACCTGTTCAGCCACATAGCGCTCATAATCTTTCATTAAACAATAAGGCATAGCTTCTACCATAACCTTTTTCCCGGCCGCAATCCCGATATCCAATCCTTTCTTAATATAGGGAATGGTTAAAGATTTTCTGGGAACAATAGAATTTCTTTTTTCCCAAGCTGCGCCGACAATATGGATAAAGGCAAACTGAAACTGATCAACATTTAAATAAACCAAAAGTCGAGCAATTTCAGGCAAATAACGATAGTTAAATTTCGTAATTACGGTATTGGTAATAACTTTCTGCCCTAAAATCTTTAAATTTTTAATGCCTTGGGATGTTTGATTAAAGCTGCCGGATATATTGGTTAAATAATCATGCAAATCGGCTTTATGTCCGTGAAGAGCCGGGGAAAATTCATTAGCTCCGGCTTTAATTGTTTCCCGACAAAAATCTTTATAAGCGAACATCCTGCCATTGGTCTGAATTTGAATTATCTTAAAATTCAATTCTCTGGCAAAGCGAACCAAATCCAAAAAATTAGGATGAATAGTCGGCTCGCCTCCGGTAAAAACCACTGATTGGCAAGTTTTCCTGGCTTTAATTAAATCTTTCTTAATTTTTGATTCATCCACGAAAGAGCATTTTTCCCTTTTATTGCCTTGAACGCAAAAAAAACAGCGATTATTGCATTGATAACCGATTTTTATATCAACTCTTACATCTTTTTTAACGCTTAACTTTAAGCTCTCAACAAAATTATTAAGTGATGAATCTATGGCTTGGTTAGCTTTTAAGGCCTTTTGTTCAAATAAATTTTTAATAAAAGATTCAATCTTCTCTTTTTGCTGTTGTGTATTTAGCCGCAGCAAAGACTTCAGGGAATTTAAATTTTTAATATTGCCTATTTTTAAATTTTTCTTAATTTTTTGCAGCCTTTTCGTCATAACAGCATCGGTAAAAAAGATATCTCCATTGCAATCAACCACAATCCCTAAATTAAAAAGCAATAAATCATTATTGATATCAATATTTTTTACATAAACCTCTGGGTGATTGCGAATAAAAAAAGAGATTAAATTAAATTGATTTTCAAGTAATTTTAATTCTCTTTTACCCCATGGCAGATAAGAAGCAGGCAAAAAATTAAACTTTCTAACGCTTAAATTATAAAGATAAATGAAATTTCGAAAAAAATTATCTACGTTATTAGGCGCGATTACCATATTAATTATCATGCCTAAAGACGCTTTTTTAACTAAACTAATGGTTTTTTGGTAAATTGCTGATGAAATACCCGTTTTATTCAATAGCTGGCTTTTTTCGTCCCCGTCAATACTAATTGAAAGATTAACTTTGTAATTTTTAAGCCAACCTATAATATCATACTCCAATAAAGTGCCGTTGGTGGTTAACTCAATCGCGATGCCAGAATTCTGCTTCCGAATATATTTAATAATTTCTTTTAATAAATTTATTTTCAATAACGCTTCTCCGCCAAAAATTTTAATCTTGCCGCTGTCATCGGCCAATGAACTAAAATATAAATCAATCGCCTGAAAAGCGATTTCTTTTTTAATAAATCCTCTTTTTTTTAGTGACAAACAATAACGGCAATTTAAATTGCATTGATGGGTAATAATAATTATTAAAGGCAAGGTCATAATTAATAACTACCGTGCGAGCCGTGCGAGCCGTGCGAGCCGTGCGAAGAATGGGATCCATGAGAAGCATGCGAGGAATGCGCCGGGCAAGGAGTGCAGCAATTACAATTAGTAGCAGACATAGCCGAATCGGGTTTCATTAAGCCGCCGCTGGCCATTCCGATCGTTATTAAAGCCAATCCAATTTTCCGGATGTTTTGCTTACTAATCCTCCCTTCTTCCTCATTTAAAAAATTTCTAAGATTTTTTTTAATTTTAGGAATTTGATGATTTTTATTTTTCATAAATTATTCTAATAATTAATTATTTTAATGACTATTCTAAAGGAAAAAGATTATTATGAGTCTTACTATGGCAATAAGACTCTTTGAATTTGTTATAAAAAGGGGCCAAATCTTTATTAAAATAATATTGACAATATTGAAGCGCTCTGGTTTTTTTAATATTCAAACATCCTGTTGAATTATTATTAGCAACAGCAACTAAAAATTTAATTTTATCAGCAATCTCGGTAAAGCAAAATTTTATCTGCTTAGTCTGAGGATCAAAATAATCCACTGAATCGTGTTTAGTGGAATCTTTATCGCATATTTTCTCCGGTTCAATAATAACGGGGGTTTTATCCTGAAAACTTTGATAAAAAATAGCGCATTCTAATTCTGTCGCCTGTCTTATGGCATCTATATCTTCTGTACCATCTATAATTAAAGTATAAACCAACAAAACATCTCGGCATTCTTTAATGTATTGCTGGTAGTCTAAACCGCTTTTCAGCTTATCGGTTAAAATAAAGAAAAAATTATAATTTTCCTCGCATCTTTCTTTCCGGAGTTCCGAATCAATTTCTCGTTTCTCGTAATTACATAAATCCCTATTTTTCTGATCAACAGCTCGCATGACAAGCAATCCTTTAAGCATCGTGGACAATTCACTATTCCATGTAGATTTTGTAAAATCTAAATTATTTAAATCAAAATCAAGCATACATTTTTCCTTTTCTGTGTTGATAGTTTGTTGAAATCTTTCTTCTGTGTCAAATGTTTCTTCCGCAATAGCTTCTTCTTTAATAACAACTTGTTCGTCCGCTGTTAAGTCTTCTCTTTCTGAATAATAACCTCCCGCAACAAATAACGAAACTAAAATTATAATAACAAAAATTGCTATTAACCAAATTTTTTTATTTCGCGTAAAAGCTTCTAACATAATTTTTTATTAAATTGATAACGGCTAGTTGCCCATTCCGTAAAAATTTTTTTAATTTTATCGCTTTTTTGTATTTTTTTAAAAATATAATCAAAAATCCCTTTATTTAATTGGCACCTGCTGTTATTGGGCAATTGTGGAAAAATATTGCCCGATTCAACATAGCTAACAACGGGGCAGGTGCCGCAATAAGGTTTATAAACGCAATTATCACAAGGCAAATTATCCAAACAAGAAGCTAAGCACATTGTCTTTATGGTTTGATTATTAATAATACTGTTATAATTATCCGTTAAAACATTTCCTATTCTAAAAATTTCTTCATCTACCATCCTGCCTTCATCGCATGTATAAATATCTCCATTGTAATTATAAAGCATTTGGCCTATGCCAGCTCCGCAAGGTGAACGTAATTCAAAATAATTCGGATCTTTGTCGGTTAAAATTTTTGTTGCCATGTTGGTAGTAATCATTTCCCGAAAACGAAGACCTTTTTTAAGATTAAGCTCTAAAATATAATCCAAACTTCTTTTGTAAAATTCCAAAAATTGGCTCGTTGAATAACCGATTTGTTGCCAAGTTTTTATAGCCATTCCCAACGGGGTTAATGGCCTTAAAACAATATTATCCAGTCCTAATCCAACATATTGATCAATAATTTGTTTATAAATAGGGAGGGAACGGCGGGTAACGGTTGTTAAAGCGCCTGGCTGATAAATATAATAGTTTTTATATTTTTTTAACAGCTTCTTCAGCCATTTAATTGTAATTTGATAGCTGTTTCCTTTTATGTAAATTCTATTTTGATTATGCAACTCTTCCGGTCCATCCAAGGAAGTGCAAAAAACAACGGCTTTCTCAAATAAATAATTCATTTTTTCTTCATCCATTGAAATAAAATTAGAAACTAATCTGAATTCCAAATTTTTTTTCTCTTTTTTATTCTTTTTTAAGGCATACTCAATAATAAATTTGACAACCGGCCAATTTAATAACGGCTCCCCTCCCTGAAATTCAATAGCGATATTGTTGTTAGGGACAGAAAAAATATAATCAACAATTTTTCTTGCATTTTCCTCGCTTAGATCTTTATTCTTATCGCCCACCGAACACGAAGACGCTTGACAATAAACGCATTTATGGTCACAACGCAAAGTAACAACAATTATATGAAGACTGGGCCCTGTAGAAAAAAGAAATTGATTTTTTTGCTTATAGCCCTTAACATATTGGTCCAGATTCAATTCTTCTCTAATAAAATTTTTTCTTTTAAGTTCCTCATACTGCGGTGATTTTTTTTCTAATTTTCCTTCAATATACCCGTTAAAATCCTTTTGCGACAAAAAAATATAATCGCCAACATCATTAGTTAAGAGATAATCTTCGCCCAATTTTTTAAATCTAAAAAAACCTAATTTTGAATAATTTACTCTCTTGTGATCAATCATTTTTTCATTAAACTTAAAGCATAATTAGAAAATTCATCTTCAAAAACATCTTTTAATTCAGGGGGCATATTGATAATTTCCACCAAAAAATAATCTTTACTCTGACTTAAGTCAAAATTAGCCAAATGACTGTAATCTTTCATGGCTTTTTGAACCGCTGATTTTAAATAAATTTTTTTATTAAACTGAAGTTTCATCTTGTTTTTTCTTTTTTGCCGTATTCTCTTTGTATTTATCCTCCCATGGAACAGCAATGCCCAATGGATCATCTAAATAATCATTATCAGAGCCGTCTGGGGATGAATCAAATATGTTTGAGCCTGAAACTAAGGCAGTGCCAACAATAAAATCCCTGACTTTTTTATTTCTTTTGGCAATTTTTACTCTTAAAAGATAATTTAAAAGTTCGTTATAAAATTCTCCTTGCAACCCTTCCAGTTCTTTGAAGTTCATTTTTTTCTTGCCTTTTAAGCAAATAATAATTTCTTTTTGAGGATCTCCGTCCAAAAATATATACGCTCTGTCTATAAATACATAAGCAGCGCCATAAATAGCTTCTATGGGATAAAGTTTGCTGTCAAGAAAAAATGTTATTTGATTCTTGGGGGAATTAATTTGGAATTTCATTATTTTATTTTGGTATATTTTAAATTTAAATATACTCTTTCCTTGTTAATAACACTACTATAAAACATTTAAAAAATCAAGGATAAGTACAAGTCCAAGCACAGGTCTGCCAAACGCATGTTTCAAGAAAGCACCACTCTAAGCAAGTGTCAGCATCGCAATTACCACAAGTATAGCTGTTATTTACTATGCATTTATTTTCACCTAACGAACAATCATTAACGCAACCACAGGCACCGCTTAAACAAACATAGCCAGGAGGGCAGACAGTGCCGCAGACGCCGCAGTTATTGTTATCAGCCAAAAGATTGACTTCACAGCCGTCGGCATCAGTGGCAGAGCCGTCGCAATCGGCGTAGTTAAGGTTGCACTGGCATTGGCCGGCAACGGAACAAGTGGTATTGGGCCCGCAGCCGGGCGGGCAAGAGGCAAAGCAGGCAGTCGGGTCAGGGCCGCATTCTCTGCCGGCGCAGGCGGTATTGCAGCAGTTAGTGGTGTCAAAAACGCAAGAGCTGGAGCAGGCAAGAGTTCCGGCGTCAAAGCCAAGGGTTAAGCAGGTTTGGCTGTTAAGCTGGCTGGTGTCGCAGGATTCGCCCTTGGCTGTTTGCAGAATATTATCCCCGCACCATTCATTCTTCTTGACCGTCAGCGTAAAGCTGGCGCTGGCTTGGGCGCCGCAGGCATTGATGGCGGTGATTGTCACGGTATATGTTCCGGGATTGGTCGCATTGTTGTCGCCGGTCGCGTTGATGTTTCCGGTTGTTGGATTGATGACAATGGTCAGGCCGGCAGGCAGGACCGGGTTGACTGTTCTTGACCAGGTAACGGTGTTGCTAGTTGATTTAATCGGGGTTCCAAAATAGGTTACTGGCAGATAATAGAGCTTGGCCACAGGCACGCCTGCCTGAGCCACATAGATCGTGTCGTTATTGGGCGCCGTAACCGTGAACGCTTCATTGGCAACATTAAGAGCGTAGGACTGGCTGTCCTTGGCCGAATAGGGAGCGATGGTCTGGCTGAAATACTGGTCTCTTGCTTCTATGGTTATGTTGTAATTTCCTGGGGCCTGGACTTGGCCGCTGATTAAACCGGTTGCTTGATTGATTGTTAGATTGGCAGGAAGAGAATTGGTTGAATCAAAATATTCCACTATGTGGCTGTCCGGGTCAATGGCGTTGACATCGTATGAATAATCCACGCAGGCCGTGGCGTTGGTTACCGGGGTTGAGGTAATATTCGGTTTTTGGT